>CAXMLS010000770.1:0-1516 GCA_964194235.1 uncultured bacterium
ATGTGTATAAGAGACAGGCCTATAGCCTGTTGAGGACGCGGGGTTTGATTCGTATCGCCATCGACGTGCCCGCAAACGCAGACTACCAGGTCATTAGCGTGAACAATCAATATGGCTGCAACGAAAGCAATGTGATCTCGATGTACCGCCGGCCTCTGCCCTCTACCAACCTCCGTTTCTTGAGCACGGTAATGTTTGACGGGCGGGAATCGTCGTCGGCTACGGGAACAACCAAAATCCTGTACTCGAACTATCCCACTTCGCTTGTGAACGATCTGTTGCATCAGTCCGTGGATGCCACCACGGGCCACGCGCAGGGGGACGGGACCAGGCCAACTCCCGCGGAGCAGCAGCAGATTGTGAATTTTGAGATGGCGCTGTCTACAGCGCAAATCATCGACAATTACGCCGGCCGATTGGACGCGCACCGCGCGACTGGCGGGCCTCTGCCGCTCGTCACACAGCCATTTTTTATCAGTATCAACTCGAGCGTCCACTTTCTACTCCCGCAGTTGGAGCAACCGGGCGGGCTTGTAACGCCGGGCGATGGCCAGTTCACGCCGGCGATCTTCAATCCCTTTGACGCGTGGGCGTCATTCCCTTCGTCGTCCCCGCGGGCAGCAGTGGCGCGCGGGCAGGCGATTTTCAATTCCAAGCCCATCAACATCACGGGTGTTGCTGGCATCAACGACGATGTATTGGCAGGTGGCCTGGTTGCCGGGGGCATTCCCTCACTGCAGGGAACCTGCGGCACCTGCCACGATACTCCGAACGTGGGCAATCACTCCTTCCCGACGCCCTTGAACATCGGAACCGGTGACCCCGACCCTTCCAATTCTTCTGCCAATTTGGGAGGACTTGACGTGACCTACTTGCCGAGCATCACAGTATGCAAAACGGATCCAGCCACAGGTTCCCCGACCAGCAACTGCAAGACCACGACCGATCTCGGCCAAGCCTTGATCGATGGTAGATTCGACCATGTCGGCAAGATCAAGGGACCAATTCTTCGTGGTCTCTCTGCCCGCGCCCCGTACTTCCATAACGGCTCAGCTCAGACTTTATTGGATGCCGTGCGCTTTTATGAAAGCCGCTTTGGGCTTGTCCTGACACCTCAGGAAGAATCGGACCTGGTCGCCTTCTTAAGCGTTCTCTAACGCATTTCGTAGGGGTCGCGCGGACCCATGCAAAAGGATTGATTTCACATCTCTCCGATCCTTCGGCCAAAAGACACCAAAGACATGGCTAGAGATGGCCATACAACACCTTACCCGTAAGAGGAAAATCACACCCAAAACTGAAGAAGTCTCGTCGGGGGAACGGGGCCCAGTCATTGCTAGCTTCTAGGTGGATGACAGCACACTCCGAAGTTATTCCTGGCTAATGTCCCACTGCACACTTGTTTGCAAAAAATCGCACCAGTATTTACGACAGGTCCCGATAAGCCGGGTACTCGTCGACGTGACGCCGCCACAGACGCTTTACCGGCGCCTCATGGAATTGCGCCCGAGTCACG
>CAXMLS010000771.1:0-9578 GCA_964194235.1 uncultured bacterium
GATGTGTATAAGAGACAGAGATATAGCAACGAAAATACCGAAAAAACCGTGAGCGTGATTATTTCCTGAATGGTCTTAAGCTGTGCGGCGTTGAATTCGTAGGAGCCGATGCGGTTGGCGGGCACCTGAAAGCAATACTCAAAGAACGCGATGCCCCAGGCTGGCCAGAATCACTTTCCACAGTCCTTCGTTGCGGTACTTCAAGTGGCCATACCACGCGAAAGTCATAAAAATATTTGAAATAGTGAGCAGGACGATCGTTCGCACGGTTAGCTCTTTTCGACTTTATTTATTGGCGGTGCGTCAAAAATCGGTTGTGAATGCCGGGAGTTGAGACGAATTTTCCGAAGGCTGTTCAGCGGAACGTAAACAAGCGATGTTCACACGTTGAGCGTTAGGGAAACCAGATCCGGCCGGGTGGGCGGTGGCAATGGAGGCATCTTGGAGCGATCGACGGCGTTGTACAGCGTGTCGCGCTCGACCGGAACGCGTCCGGCGGCACGAATGAGCCGTTCCAGTTCAGCGCGCGACGTGAATTCCGACGTGACCGCCCCGGCATCGTGATAAATCTTTTCTTCAACCACCGTGCCGTCCAAATCGTTGGCGCCGAAACGCAACGCGATCTGCGCAATCGCGGGAGACAGCATGATCCAGTACGCCTTGATGTGCGCAAAATTATCGAGTAGCAGCCGCGACACCGCGATATTGCGCAGGTCAGCGTAGCCCGTGGGTTTTGGGATATGCGAAAGCGCGGTATTGTCCGGATGAAACGCCAGTGGGATAAAAGTGACGAAGCCATGCGTCTGGTCCTGCAGTTCGCGAAGCTTGACTAAATGATCGACGCGCTCTTCTTCCGTTTCCACGTGGCCATATAACATCGTGGCGTTGGAGCGCAGGCCAATCTCATGCGCCTGCCGCGCGATGCTCAGCCACATTTGCCCGCTGACCTTGTGATCGCAAATCAATTTGCGCACGCGCGGATGGAAAATTTCTGCGCCGCCGCCGGGCAGGGAATCCACGCCTGCGTCTTTCATTTTTTGCAGCGTTTCCTTGATGGAAAGTTTGGCGATGCGCGCGAAATAACCTACTTCCACCATGGTGAACGCTTTCAGGTGCACAGTGGGGCAGCGCTGCTTAAGGCCGCGAATCATGTCCAGAAAATATTCGAACGGCAGATCGGGATGCAGCCCGCCAACCATGTGAAATTCGGTGGCGCCTTCGCGAACTCCTTGTTCGGCGCGCTGATAAATTTCTTCCAGCGCGAACGTGTACGCACCAGGTGCGTTCGGATCGCGGCCAAAGGCGCAGAGTTTGCAATGCGCGACGCAGACGTTCGTAGGATTAATGTGCCGATTGACGTTGAAGTATGTGACGTTGCCGTGGCGCTTTTCGCGGACGTGATTGGCCAGCCAGCCGACCGCCAGCAAATCGGGCGACCGATACAGCGCCACCCCGTCTTCAAACGAAAGACGCACGCCTGCCAGGACTTTCTCGGCGATGGGCGCAAGGTGTTGGTCGGTGATGGTTAGCCGTGCCACAGGATCCTTGTTCCGATTGTGCGTGCCAGATGACCCTGACTTAATAAGTATGAACGAAGGGGCCGCCAGGCACAGATTCCGAACATATTGAAATGTTCAAACGCGCCAGAGCGCCACCGCAGCGCCCCAGAACAATAGAAACGACATACTAATATAACCGTTCATCGCAAAAAACGCAGCGTCGAGCTTACTGAGGTCGTTCGCTTTTACCAGGGAATGTTCGTAGGCGAGCAACGCGGCGACGACGACGATGCCCAGCCACGCCGGCCAGGGCAACGCGAAACTCGCGGCCAGCCAGCTTAAAAGCGCCACCACACCAACGTGCATGGCGCGCGCGATCAGCAGCGCGTTGGCCACGCCGAACGTTTTGGGAATGGAAAAAAGTCCGGCACTGCGGTCGTACTCCAGATCCTGGCACGCATACAGCACATCGAACCCGGCCACCCAAAGCGTTACGGCCGCGCAGAGAATCAGCATGCGCGGGTCGAGAGTAGCGGTGACGGCAATCCACGCCGCCGCAGGCGAAATGCCAAGCGCAAAACCCAGGAACAGATGCGACCAGGTGGTGAAGCGTTTGGTGAAGGAATAGAAAAAAAGAATCGCGAGCGCCAGTGGTGCAAGTTTCAAGGCCAGCGTGTTGAGTTGCCAGGCGGCGAGAAAAAATATTGCGATGGCGGCGGCGGTGAATATCCAAGCGAAGGAGACGGAAAGCACGCCGGTAGCCAGCGCGCGCTGTCGGGTGCGCGGATTTTCGCGGTCATAGCGAAGATCGACAATGCGGTTCACGGTCATGGCCGCGGAGCGCGCGGCCACCATGGCGACGATGATCCAAACCAATTGGCGCAACGTCGGCCAGCCGCGATGCGTCGCGCGCGCGCCCAGAAGAGCGCCGGTCAGCGCAAACGGAAGGGCAAAAATGGAATGCTCGAACTTAATCATTTCGAGCACGATTTTGATGCGGTTAGTTTTCAGGACGTCGGCGGGGGGCAAATCAGGCCTCCGCTTTTTTGGATGCGGCGGTGCCCTGCCAGCGCAGCATCTGTTCCTGCGGCAGGCCGATTTGCGCCAGCGCGCGGCAGACGAATTGCGTGACGATGTCGTCGATGGTTTTGGGATGATGATAAAACGCAGGGATCGCGGGCATGATCACCGCCCCGGCTTCTTGCGCGCGTAACATATTGTGCAGATGAATGCGATTGAACGGCGTGTCGCGCACGCAAAGCACCAGCTTGCGATTTTCTTTCAGCATCACGTCGGCCGCGCGTGCCACAAGGTCATCGCCCATGCCGTTGGCGATGGCTCCGAGCGTGCCCATGGAGCAGGGAATCACGATCATGGAATCGACTTCGTAGCTGCCGGAAGCGATGGAAGCGCCGATATCTTTATTCGGCAGCACTTCGATTTTTGTGCCGGGGCTAGCCAACAGGCGATTGGGGAGTTGCTTCAGATCGCCGGACGAAATGCCCAACTCTTCGGAAAATAGCCGCTGGCCGGTTTCCGTAACCACCAGGTGAATGCAGGCGACCCGAGGATCGGCTTCGAGGAGTTCCAGAGCCTTTTGCGCGAGGATTGCGCCGCTGGCTCCGGTGACACCCACGGTCACAATTTGTTGTTTTTCCTGATGGTTCATTTGGCCAATTTGCGGATGCATTCAGTGTCGCAGCGGGTCGCGCGGCAAGTCAAGATACGCGGACCCCGCTGCAATCTTGTCGGATTGGTCCCGGCTTGCTCCGTTATACTCTAAAATTCTCGCAAAAGGAGTCGCATCGTGGCGTATACCGAACCTCTTGAAGTGGTAATGGAATTCATCAAACGCATCAACGTCGGAGACGTGTATGCGCTGTGTGAGCTGAAGACCGAAGGCCATGTTTTTCAGGATGCGTTGGGGAAGCGCTTCGTAGGACGTACGCTGCTACGCGAAAGCTGGAGGTCGTACTTCGCGGAAGTCGCGGACTACAAGTTCCACGGAGAAGATTGTTTTCAGGACAAATTCGCGGTCGCGGTGTTCGGTGACGCCAGCGGCACAACCAAACGCAACGGCAAATTTGCAAAAGAGGGCTTTTGGCAGATCCCTGCCGCATGGAAGGCGCCGGTGCGAGGCGACAAAATTGCCCAATGATACGTGTATGCAGAATCGTCGCGGTCGTGAGATTTGTCGCAAAGCGGCGTTATGAGAAGCGGACAATTCGATGAAAGAGACTGAATTACTCCGGTTGTTGGAGGAAGTGCGCGCCCGAAAGCTCTCTCCTGGCCGCGCCATGGAGCAATTGAAGCATTTACCGTTCGAGGATCTGGATTTTGCAAAAGTGGATCACCATCGAACGTTGCGACAGGGGTTCGCGGAAGTGGTTTTTGGGAAAGGCAAGACCCCGCAGCAGGCCGCGGAGATTGTTAAGGCCATGCTGCGGCGCGCGCCCCAGCGGCAAAATATTCTGGTGACTCGCGCGGATAAAAAAATGTTCGCGGCGGTGAAGCGCGCGGCGGGCAAAAATCAGAGCGGCGTAAAATTCCATCCGCTTTCCGGCGCAATCACTATTCAACGCAACGAGGAAATTTCCGGCAAGGGCACGATCGTGGTGGTCTCCGCCGGGACCAGCGATATTCCCGTAGCCGAGGAAGCAGTACTGACGGCGCGGTTGATGGGCAATCGTGTAGACCATCTTTACGACGTGGGCGTAGCGGGAATTCACCGGCTGCTGATGCATGGCGATGACTTGATGAAAGCCCGCGTGATCATTTGCGTGGCGGGAATGGAAGGGGCGTTGCCGAGCGTGGTGGGCGGGCTGGTAGCGGTTCCGGTGATCGCCGTGCCGACCAGCGTAGGCTACGGCGCGAGCTTCGGCGGTATCGCGGCGCTGTTGGGCATGCTGAATAGTTGCGCGTCGAACGTAACCGTCGTGAATATCGACAATGGATTCGGGGCGGGGCGCGTGGCGTCCTGTATCAACCGACTTTAGCGTTCTGGGTTCAGGCCGTCTCTTTTCGTTTAAACTGCTGCTTTTAACAAAACTTTCATAACTCCACGTTGTTGCGCGAACTGGATTGCCTCTTGGGCCTCCGAGAGCGGAAACGTGCCAGTAATCAGCGGCCGCGGATCGACTTTGCCCGAACGAAGCAGCGCTATGGCTTTCGGGAAGGGGCCGCAGCGCGAGCCGACGAGAGTTATCTCCTTTACTACGATTGGCCAGGTTTCCATCGGAGCGGCGCCGTGAAAAGTCGACTTAAGTACCAAAGTGCCGCGAGGCTCGGTCATTTGCAGAGCGAGCGCGAGGCCCGACGGCGATCCGGTGGCTTCGACCAGCAAAGCGAAATTGTCTTTGATTTTTTTCAGATCAGAAGCATCGCCGCGAACCCGCCGCGTTTCGGCCCCTGCCGATGCGGCGAGACGTAGCTTCTCCGGGTGTTTTCCGTACATCACTACGCGGGGAAGCGCGGTGCGCAGCACGCGCGCGATCAATTGTGCGAGTTTGCCGTCGCCCAGAACGGCTGCGTCCCGAAATGTTTTGATCTTCACCTGCTCGAGAATTTCGTACGCGGCCGCTAGCGGCTCGACAAAAACCGCCTGCTCGTCGCTGACGGAGTCGGGAACGGCGTGCAAATTTTCCAAAGGAAGCGCGAGATATTCGGCAAATGCGCCATCGTGATTCACGATTCCGAGAACGGTGCGCCGGGCACAATGGGTTTTCAATCCGCGGTGGCAAAAATCGCACATCGGACGATAGTTGTAAGCCGAGCAGGAAATATTGATCTCGCCGGTAACGCGCTTCCCGAGCCACTTCCTTTTTTCTTTAGCGGAGACGCCGTTGACCTCGGCAACTTCGCCCACGAATTCATGGCCTGGAACGCCACGGAAAGCGTGATATCCGCGAAGGATTTCCACGTCGGTGTTGCAGATTCCAGCGAGCCGGACGCGAATAAGCGCCCAGAGTGGCCGTAATTCCGGCAAAGGTTTTTTCACCGCGACAAGCTTCTGATTACGAACAGTGAAAGCCAGCATGGATTTTTGGGATTAACGCAGCGCAGCCGCCAGCGCGTCACCCAGCTGCTGCTCCTGCTCGGGAAACACGGTGCGAAGATCGAGAAGCACGTGGTCTTCTTCCACGCGCGCGATGACCGAAATGCCGGAAGCCGGACGGCGAAGCCGCTGCTCCAGTTTTGCCGCCGTATAACGAACGCACGCAATGCGAATTATCCTGCCGGGCAAAGCTTGCGATGGCGTGGAACCGCCACCCGCGAGGGAAAATCCGTCCGCTATTTCGATTCCGATTCCGTCCGGCGGCACGAGCGGGCGCAATCGCTCCAGGAATTGTTCCGCTCGCAACTGCAATTCCTGTGCGGTAACGCGGATCATGCGCTGCGCAGGAATTTCCTCCCACGTCGAACGAAGATACGCGTTCAAAGTGGTTTCCAGCGCGGCGATGGTGAGCTTGTCCACACGCAGTGCGCGGAACAACGGGTGGTGGCGCACGCGTTCGACGAGATCTTTTTTCCCGGCGATGATGCCCGCTTGCGGCCCGCCCAGCAATTTGTCTCCGCTGAACAATACAAGCGCAACGCCGGAATCGATGCTGTGCTTCACGGTAGGCTCGGAGAAGCCGCTGGCGGCGAGATCGACCAGAGAACCCGAGCCAAGATCTTCGATGAGCGGAAGGTTAGTACGCCTGCTGAGGTCGACGAGTTCCTCGAGAGAAGGTTTTTCCGCGAAACCGGTAATTTTAAAATTGGATGGATGCACGCGCAGCAGAACCCGCGTGTTTTCGTTGATGGCTGCTTCGTAGTCGCGCAGTCGCGTGCGGTTGGTAGTACCGACTTCGCGAAGGATTGCGCCGCTCTGCTGCATGATTTCCGGAATGCGAAAGCCATCCCCGATTTCGATGAGCTCGCCTCGCGAGACAATCACTTCCGCGCCTTTGGCGAGCGCGGCAAGCACCAGAAGCACCGCAGCAGCGCAGTTGTTCACTACGATAGCGTCCTGCGCGCCGGTCAGGCGGCGCAGCAAATGACTGGTGTGAACGTCGCGCTTACCCCGCGCACCGTTTTCCAGGTCGTACTCAAGGTTGCTGTATTGCGTTGCGGTTTTCTGAATCGCAGCGGCGATGGATGCGGAGAGCGGCGCACGGCCGAGGTTGGTGTGCAGAATCACACCGGTCACATTAATCACCGGTTGCAGCGAAGTATGCAGAATGCGTTCGGCTTCAGTGGCGATGCGTTCTTCGATGGACAAGGCGTCGATCAGACTTACGCTCTCCGATTCCCGCGCAATAATTTGCGCGCGCAACCCGCTCAGCACTTCGCGCAGCACCCCGACAAGAACTTCGCGGTCCATGCGACGCGCAAGCGCGGCAAGCCGCGGCCTGGAAAGCAGTTCGTCAACGCCCGGGATCAGGCGCAGTTGCTCAGATTGTTCAGACGATCTTCCCGTTTTGCCAGCGGCGCTTCGGGCAAAGCGTTGTTTCCGGCGTTCCATCGGAACATTTCAGCATAGGCAAGGTATAACCGCAACGCTCCGGCATCCGAACTACACGTAGTTGGGCATGAAGGTACCCGATTCGTACTGAACCGCGCGCGCACGATTGACGACGTGACGCGGTACTTTTAGCATTATCGCTGAGGCATTTCTCCTGCATGGCCACGACGACTGTCGTTGACGAAGAATTGAGCCAGTTTGAGCGCGACATTCGTCAGCTAAAGGTGGAATACGACCAATACTTTGGTGGCGGCAGGAAGCGGCCGCCCACGGAAATTGAGTGGCGCATCGAGTTGCTGGTGAAACGCTACGCCGAACGTTCCGGAGAAATGAAGTCCGGACAGCGATTCCGCTTCAATAACCTCACGCAAACGTACGCGAAATACAAAGAAATTTTCCGCAAGCGTATGCAGGTCAAAGAAGAAGGCAAAGTGCAACGGCATTTTGGTGCCGCCGCCAAAGCCATCGAAGCCGAGCGCGCCCGCACGCTCGCTGAGGCGAATGCCAAGAAAGCGGGTGCGCACGCAAGTACAACGGCATTTCGCATCGTGTGCTCCGAGCCCGAAAAGGAGACGGAAAAGATTGGAGAGCTGTACGAAGTATTTTTGGAGGCTAAGCGAAGCGCCGGCGAAGACACGAGAAAGCTGACGCGCTCGAGTTTCAACGAATTTGTGCTGAAGAAGACAAAAGACCTGCAGAAGCAGAAGAATTGTCATGACGTGGAGTATGTGGTTGAAGTTTCTGAGGGACATGTGAAACTAAAAGCGCTCGTAAAATCCTAAGCGCTGCACTGTTTTCTAGCATCGGTCAGGCAACCCTCCTGCGCTGTTTCAAGATTCAAACAAATTAATACTCCTCAAATACTTTTGCCCGTCCATTTTTGCTTTCCGAATGGATGTGCGACGCTTACACTGTTGTGTTTTTCCATGGCGGAGGATCGGATGGCGGTGCAGCGCGCGTTATTCAGTGTTTTCGACAAGAGTGGAATTCTGGAATTTGCGAAGCGGCTTGCGGCGCTGGATATCGAGATCCTCTCCACCGGCGGCACCGCGAAACTTTTGCGCGACGCCGGCGTGCAGGTACGAGACGTTTCGGACTTCACCGGATGGCCGGAGATGTTGGGCGGCCGCGTGAAGACGCTGCATCCGAAGGTCCATGGCGGATTGTTGTTTCGGCGCGGCCACGCGGAAGATCAGCAACAAGCGGCGGACCATGGAATCGACCCGATCGATCTGGTGGTCGTGAACTTGTATCCCTTCGCGGATACGGCGGCCAAGGCGGGACTCACGGCGGAAGAGTTGATCGAGAACATCGATATTGGCGGTCCGACGATGCTGCGTTCAGCAGCGAAAAATTTCGAAAGCGTGACAGTGGTAACCGATCCGGCCGATTACGAGCGCGTCAGCAGGGAACTGGAAGCAACAAAGGAAACAACTCTGGCCACCCGGCTGGACCTGGCAAGAAAGGTTTTTGCCGCCACCTCGAGCTACGACGGCATGATTACCACCGAGTTGGAGCGCCTCTCCGCCAAAATGAATTCCGTGGAATTGGGTCAGAAAGCGCCGCTACCCGCGCGGCTGCATCTGGCGTTGCGCAAGCAGCAGGAAGTGCGTTACGGAGAAAACCCGCACCAGGCCGCGGCGCTTTATGTTCCGGCTGGCCGCGCTCTGGAAGGACTTGCCGCTGCCAAACAACTGCAGGGCAAAGAGCTTTCCTACAATAATCTGGTGGATCTGGAAGCGGCGCGGAGTCTGGCCGCGGAATTCAAGCAACCTGCCGCAATAATTATCAAGCACAATAATCCGTGCGGAGCAGCTGAACAGGAGACATTGCTGGCTGCTTACCTAAAAGCCCTGGCCAGCGATCCAGTTTCGGCGTTCGGCGGCGTACTGGCTTTTAATCGCCATGTGGATGCCGCGACAGCAGAAGAAGTGGCGAAATTATTTGTGGAGTGCATCGCGGCGCCGGGTTTCGACGAGCAAGCGAAAGCAATTTTTGCCGCCAAGAAAAATTTGCGTTTACTGGAACTTCCCGCAGGCGGACTGCACCCGGATCGTGAATTACAGTTCAAGCGGATTCTTGGAGGCGTGCTGGTTCAGCAACCGGATCTCGGCGAGATCAACGAGAGCGAACTGCGCACCGTCACCAGGCGCGCCCCTTCGTCTGAAGAAATGAGCACGCTGCGTTTTGCGTGGAAAGTTTCGAAGCACGTGAAGTCGAACGCTATCGTGTTTGCGAAAGGTGGCGCCACGCTGGGTGTCGGCGCAGGACAGATGAGCCGCGTAGATTCCGTGAAGCTCGCGGTGATCAAAGCGCAGAGCACGTTGCAGGGCAGCGTGGTGGCTTCCGACGCATTTTTTCCGTTCCCGGACGGTGTCGAGGAAGCGGCGAAAGCCGGCGCCACCGCGGTGATTCAACCCGGGGGCTCCGTGCGTGATCCAGACGTAATTGCCGCCGCAGACCGGCTAAGCATGGCCATGGTGTTTACCGGCATGAGGCACTTTTTGCACTGAGAAGGAGGGTGCCTCAGGTTCACAGTCGAACCTGCCTGCCGCAGGCAGGTTATGAACCTG
>CAXMLS010000772.1:0-3104 GCA_964194235.1 uncultured bacterium
CGCAGGAAATTTCCTGCGGCGTGCCATCGTGTTCAAAACGAATGCGGGGATTTTTCGTCGCGATGTCCGCAATGCTGACGTTCGCAGCGCTGAATATAATTTGTCCCTTGGCCGCGAGCCGCGCGGCAACCAAATCTTTAATTACTTCGTGCTGCGCGTAAATGACTACGCCTTTCCCGCCAGTCAACTCCTGAAAATCGATGCGATGGCCACGCCCTCCGAAGCGCAATTCGATTCCGCCATGAAACAGACCCTGTCGGCGCAACCGCTCACCCAGTCCGGTCTCGGTGAGCAAATCAACGGTTCCCTGCTCCAGCACGCCCGCGCGAATACGCTCTTCAATGTATTTCCGGCTGGCGGCTTCCACGACGATCGATTCAATGCCCTGCCTGTGCAGCAAATGGGAAAGCATCAGCCCGGCCGGTCCGGCTCCGACGATTCCGACTTGTGTGCGCGAGGTCATTTGCCAGCCACGTGCTGGTACTTGGACGAGGCGAACAGCGTAACCTAAATCCTATTAATACCTACGATTTAGGGTTATAAATACTTAAGGTCGGTCGCTTCTTAGCATTCCGCATCAACGTATTATTGCAATATCAGAACACCTGCCTGGTAACACCTGCGAAAGGTGTGCCAGAAAAATACATGCCCGACAAAGATAAAAAAACTGGAACGCCGCCAGCGGCGCCGAATACGTCAGAGAAGGTGACGTCATCTGCGAAGGCAGAGTCGGCAGAGAACGTGACGTCGTCTGCGAAGGCAGAGTCGGCGGAGCCGGCAAAGGCGCCTGAAGCGGAAAAGTCGCCGAAGGCGGCAACGGCACCAAAGCCGCTGCCGAAGCGCAAGCCCGGCAAGCTAAAGATCACCGATCTTCTGCGCCCGCATCTGGTGCCGTTGGTGATTGCGTTTCTTGCGGTGCTGGGCGAAACGCTCACGGATGTTTTGGAACCCTGGCCGATCAAAATCGTCGTCGACAACCTGATGCAGCACAAACACCTGCCGGGCTGGATCGGCAGGACGGTTATGTCGCTGTTCGGCGAAAACCAACTAGCGATTCTGAATTTCGCTGTGGGCATGGTGGCAACCATTGCCATCGTCGGAGCGATTAGTTCCTACCTGGAAAAATATCTTACAACCACGGTAAGCCAGTGGGTGACGCACGATTTGCGTCGCATGCTGTACTACCACATCCAAAGATTATCGCTGGCTGAATACGATGAAACGCGCACCGGCGATCTGATCTCGCGGGTAACCAGCGACATCGAGTCGGTACAGGATTTCGTCAACTCCGCGCTGCTGGGCATTATCGTCAACGTACTGACGCTGGTGGGCATGATCGGCGTGATGTTTTACATCAACTGGCGATTCACGCTGATCGCGTTGTCGGTCGCACCGGTTCTTTTTGTGGTGGTGTATTGGTTCACGCGGCGAATCAAAAAGTTTTCACGCGCAGTGCGAAAAAAGGAAAGCGAATTGACGTCAGTGGTGCAGGAAGTGCTGACATCGATTCGCGTGGTGAAAGCCTTCGCGCGCGAGGATTACGAACAGGAACGTTTTGAAGCGAGAAGTCTGGAGAATGTCGAAGCGGCGCTGGAAGCACGAAGCCTGAAGGCCAAATTGGCGCCGGTCGTTTCCGTGATTGTGGCTACGGGAACGTGCCTGGTGCTGGGCTACGGCGCGCGACTGGTATTGCATGGGAGTTTGAGCGCCGGCGTACTGATCGTTTTTCTTTTGTACCTGGGAAAAATGTACAAGCCCATGCGCGATCTTTCCAAGATGATGGACACGGTTTCCAAAGCGACGGTGGGCTATGAACGGATTCAGGAAGTGCTGGAAATCGAAAGCCGGGTACGGGACTTGCCGCGCGCGCGACGCGCACCGAAATTCAAAGGCCGGATTCAATTCGATCACGTGAGCTTCTGCTACGAAGCGGATAACCCGGTGTTGAAAGACATCACGTTGGAAATCAAACCGGGGCAGATCGCCGCACTGGTTGGTCCGTCGGGTACGGGCAAGACGACAGTGATCAGCTTAATCCCCCGCTTTTATGATCCGACGGGAGGAAAAATTCTTATCGACGGCAAAGATGTGCGGGATTACACACTAAAATCCCTGCGGCAACAAATCAGCTTCGTGTTGCAGGATACGCTGCTATTCCGAGCTTCCATCTGGGAGAACATCGCTTACGGCCGGCCGGATGCTTCCCGCGGACAGATTGAAGAGGCTGCACGATTAGCCAATGCACACGAGTTCATCGAAAAAATGCCGGAAGGCTATGACACCATGGTTGGCGAGCGCGGAGTTTTGCTTTCCGGAGGGCAGCGCCAACGGATTTCGATCGCGCGAGCCATCATTCGAGATACTCCGATTTTGATTCTCGACGAGCCGACGTCCGGACTGGACGCAGCCTCGGAGCAAAGCGTTATCGAAGCGTTGGATCGCTTGATGAAAGGCCGAACATCTCTTCTCATCGCGCATCATCTGGGAACGATTCGACACGCAGACGTGATTTTTGTGGTGAAAAATTCGGAGCTTGTGGAACAAGGTATTCATGAAGAACTTCTTGCCGCCGGAGGGGTTTATGCAGAGCTACACAAAATACAAACATCGCAAGGCCTGGAACAAAGCGCAGAAAAGTCCGGGACTTGACGTTCAGCAAGACATGCAAACCGGCGGCGACCTGAGGAGACAGGAAGAGCATTTCGCAGGACTCTACCCGGATTTCGTGAAACGCTTGATCGCGCTGATGACGGCGGCTGTGCTGTCCCTGGCGATAGCGCCTAGTTTTTTCGGACAAGATACTCCCGACGATAAAGGTAAAGAACCGGCGGCTGATGTCGACAAAGCCCAAGATCCGGCGGCGAAAAAGAAAAGGGTTCGAGAACCACAGTCCGAGATGAAGGCAGTTATCTGGCACGAGACCATCGAAGTTAACCAACTCAATCTATTCTATGGCGCGGGAGGCAAAGAGGACGCCCCGGACCCCAATGCCAAATACAAATTTAAAAAAGAAGACATGAATGGAACGAGCCCAAAATTCGACGTGGAAGACGCCCAAGGCGTGAAATGGCGGGTGAAATTAGGACAGGAACCGCGAGCAGAGA
>CAXMLS010000773.1:0-2225 GCA_964194235.1 uncultured bacterium
AAATAATCGCCACGTGAATCCCCGCCGCACTGGAGTTCTCGCGAGCGAACCGCCGCACATTGCTGCCTGCATCGATAGTGGCTAAAGCGCGCATGTTCCTGCCTCCATGAATTAACGCAAAGTACTCCGCATTACAAAGCTACCGCTCAAAAAAATAGCCGGAATACCCACTGCTGTTTCATCAACGTTCCCGTGTAGCACGGATCAACGCTTCCATGTGATTCAGATACCGCTCCAGTGCCCGCCGCCCCGGACCCGCCAGCCGGTACTCCGTCTTCGGCAGCCGCCCATCGAACGATTTACTGCACACGATATAGTCCGCCTCTTCCAGTTTCCGTGCGTGTACGCTCAAATTTCCATCCGTCGTTTTCAATAGCGCTTTCAATTCATTAAACGTCAGCGAACGGTTGACCGCCAGCGCGCTCACGATGCCCAGCCGTATGCGCTCGTGAATCAGGCGGTCCAGATCCGCGGCCACCGCTTCACGTGTCTGCTCGCGCACCGTCGAAACCGAATCCTCGCGCTGCCGGGAACGCGGTCCTCGATCTTGCGGAACTGCAGAAGACTTCGCCATCTTGTTTATCCTCCGTGGTGCCGTGCGATCCAGATGCCGAATGCAATTTGCACCACTCCAAATCCCGTTGCCATGAATACGTCGCCCCACGCGGTCGGCGCGAACAAGGCCCCGCCACCCAGCGCCATCAGGCACAGCCCCATCACTGGTACTACGCGCACCGAAAATGCCCCGCCCGTCACGATGGCCGCTCCATACAGCAGCAGCCACGTGCCCGGCAGAATGGCGAACCATCCGGCGCTGTAAAGCGCGAACGTCAGTAGTCCTCCGGCAATAATCGGCGGCGCAAAGCTGAAAAGAAATTTGCGGCCCGGTCCCGAAAAAAGCTTTGAGTTGACGCGATGTGCTTTGGTAGCGGAAGCAGGCGCGGCAATCGCTACGGCTACGAATGCCTCAATAAGCCACACGCCAAACCATGCACGAGGGGTTCGCTGATGCGAGGCTGCAAACGCCGCAACCACCGCCGTAATTCCCATGGCCACACCGCCCCAGCCGGGCACAGCGGTGAATTCCGCCGCGCTTTCCATCGTTTCGCGAATGTAGCGGAGGTGATCGGCGGCGCGCGCGTCGATCGGTATGGGGCCGGGCCTGGAAGCGGGCGCCGAGCTGGTCTTCAGCATGGTCAGAAAATTAACAAAACGGAAGGAAATGTGTCAAGTACTTTATGATACAAAGTTACTCGCCTATTCTTGCGCAGCCCGCGCATAGCGTCCGCTGAGTGCATTCCAGCGAATCGCAAAAATGTCCACGAACATTTTCAAGCTGTCCCGCAGCATATTAACCTTCGTCGCCGGCGAATGTCCCCAGCGTACCGGAATCTCCACCGTGTGTAAGCCATTGTGCCGGGCCAGATAAAGCAATTCCGGATCAAATCCGAATCCTTCAATGCGTTGCTGCTCAAAAATAATTCTGCATCGTTCGCGCCGGAATGCTTTGAAGCCGCATTGCGTATCCACAAACGGCAACCGCAACACGATGCGCACCATCCAGTTGAAGACAATGCCCGCAAATTCACGAAAAGGTGATTCGTGCGTGCTGATCAGGCTACGATCCATCGCCCGCGATCCAATCGCCACATCGCTGCCGTTCTTGATTTCCTCGATCAGTTTTCCCGACTCTTCAATCGGAGCCGACAGATCCGCGTCGGTAAATAAAACAATGTCGCCGCGCGCCTCCAGCATTCCGTGACGTACGCTGTATCCTTTTCCCCGGTTCCTGCCATTCGAAAGTATGCGCAGCTCGGAAATCTTTCCACGAAACGTCTCCGCGACGGCCGCCGTGCCGTCTCGAGACCCATCATCGACCACCAGCACTTCCGTGCGCAGCCCCAGACTCGGCAGGTACTCCGCGATTCGTTTCAGAGTGACCGGCAACCGCAGTTCTTCGTTGTACGACGGAATTACGATGGAGAGATCGGGATGTTGGGTATTCATTCAGGTCGTGTCGCGGCCGCGGCGTGCTGTGGCAAAGCAAATGTTTTCACAATCTCCTCCATTTGTGAAAGCGCGAAATCGCATTCGCCTTCACTGTTATAGAAATGGGGAGAAAGCCGCACACCCGCCTTCGGCCGGTAATCCACCAAAATGTTTCGCGCGATTAGCTCACGGCACACTTCCGCTGCGTGGGGACATTCCACCGACACTGTGCCCGC
>CAXMLS010000774.1:0-1584 GCA_964194235.1 uncultured bacterium
CCCGCCACTGCAGCAGGCATTTTGGCGTTGACTATCGTTCCCGACGGCGCGATGACGCGTATGGGACGCATGAGGCCGGACGTTGCTGGAACGTCATCGGTCACTAAGCATCGAAACACGTAGTACACCGCGGAAATTGCAATGGCTTCGACGGCGTTCACGTTGCCTGCGCATTGCGGTGACGACCCCGAAAAATCCACCTCCGCTCTGGCAGTATTTATTTTTACCCGCGCGCGAATTTTCAGCGGCCCGTCCTGTATCCCGTCTCCATCGAGAAAATCCTCCGCGGTGTAAACACCGGGTTTCACCGCTGAAAGCGCCGCCCGCATCATCCGCTCGGAATAATTCAACAAGTGCGCGCCATAGGTCTGCACTTCCGTTTCGCCATATTTGAGGGCAATTTCAATTAGCCGCCTTTGCCCTATTCGGCACGCCGCGATCTGCGCGGCCAGATCTCCTTCACGCTCGGCAGGAGTGCGCACGTTCGAGAGAATCATGTTCATGACATCGCGATTTACTTTTCCGCCAAGAACCATGTGCACCGGTGGGATCCGCAAACCTTCCTGAAATATTTCGCGCGCCGGTCCCATCGACCCGGCCAATGCGCCGCCGATGTCCGCGTGGTGTGCGCGGTTGGCGACGTAAAACGACGGCAGCTTTTTCTTGTGCAAGTGCACCGGCATGACCATCGTCAGGTCCGGCAAGTGCGTGCCACCTGCGAACGGATCATTCAGCACCGCAATATCGCCAGGCTCTAGCGCCAGCACATTCCGCACCGCTGCCACCGCCGCAGGCATGGACCCGAGATGCACCGGCATGTGGTCGCCCATGGCCAGCACGTCCCCAGCGGCGTCGTAGACTGCGCAGGAATAATCGCGGCGCTCTTTGATGTTGGGAGAGAAAGCCGACCGGCGCAGCGCTGCTCCCATTTCTTCCGCAATGGAATGGAAAAGGTTCTTGAAGATTTCCAGACGCATGGGATCTGGTTTATCAGCCATGGCGGATCCTCGTGCTTTCTTCATGACCGCCTCGACAAAATAATCTGGCCGTAAGCGTCCACGCAGGCTTTCCAGTCCGGTGGGATCAGTGTGGTCGCGCTATATTCCATCACTACGGCCGGACCGGCGAACGTGTCGCCAGCGCGTAGGTTTTCACGCGCGTACAGGCTCGCTTTTCTGTTGCGCCCAGCGAATTCAAGCGACACAGTTTCCGGCGCGGGCGCAAATTCCCGCCGGCGCCTCGGCGGAAGCTTGCCGGTTCGGGGTTTCTCGGTGTTTCCAGTGGCACGGCAACGCACGTTTACAATCTCCACAGGTCGCTCGCGGTCGTGATAGCCGTAACGCATTTCATGAGCGCGATGAAAGGCCGCAACGAAATCCCCTTGCGCGCTGACATTCAGCTCGTAGGCTTGCCCGGAATAACGCAGGTCCAGGCGATGTTCCAAGCGCATGGCCGATCGCGCGAAGCCCTCTTGTCGCAGAATTTTCGTTCCTTGCTGTTGCAGCTGCGCTAATAGCTTTTTCAATGTGCCGGGCTTTTTAAGCGCCTCATCGCCAGACAGTAATACCTGTCTCTTATACACAT
>CAXMLS010000775.1:0-3089 GCA_964194235.1 uncultured bacterium
ATGTGTATAAGAGACAGCTCTAGTACCCCTGGCGTATCGTAACGAAGTAGTTTATGCTGCGCGCTACGATTGGGGGCTTCTCTCCTGTTTCGCACAACGTTTTTGCACATGAGTTCGAACTCGAACAGTGAGCAGGCGTACAAGAATGCTTTTCAAAACGATCAGCGCTTCGGTGTACGGGATCGACGCGTACCTCGTCGAAGTGGAAGTCGACGTGGGCTCGGCGCGCATACAAGACTTCAACGTCGTGGGGTTGCCGGACAACGCGGTGAAAGAAAGCCGCGAGCGCATCAAGTCCGCGCTCAGGAATTGCGGATTTGAATTTCCTTACGGTCAAGGCGTGACCATCAATCTCGCGCCCGCAGACGTGCGCAAGGAAGGCTCGGGATTCGATTTGCCGATGGCGCTGGGGCTGGTCGGGTGCATGGGCCAATTTTTTGGCAAGCCACTCGACCAGTGCATGTTCTTGGGGGAATTGTCTCTGGACGGAGGCGTGCGGCCGGTGCGCGGGGCGCTGTCAGCGGCGCTGGCTGCGCGTGAACGGGGACTAAAAGCGATCGCCGTCCCGGAAGCGAATGCGCGTGAAGCGGCAGTGGTGGAAGGCGTCAGCGTGTTTGCGGTGAAGTCGCTGCCGCAAGCGGTGGACCTGGTGAATTCGCCGGAGTCTTTCACACCCGTAAAAGTGGACGCGCGCCAGATGCTTTCCGAGGCCGCGCAATACAACGTCGACCTGCGCGATGTGCATGGACAGCAAGCCGCCAAGCGGGCGCTGGAAGTGTCGTGTGCGGGCGGGCACAACATCTTGTTCATCGGTCCGCCCGGTGCCGGCAAGACGATGCTGGCTAAACGGATCCCTACCATTCTCCCGCCAATGTCACTGGATGAGGCCATTGAGACAACACGCATTCATAGCGTCGCGGGAACGCTGGAAGACAGCCGCGGGCTGGTGGGCACGCGGCCATATCGGTCACCGCATCACACCATCAGCGATGCGGGGTTGATCGGCGGAGGCGCGGTGCCGCGGCCTGGAGAAGTTTCGCTGGGGCACAACGGCGTGTTGTTTCTGGATGAATTGCCGGAATTTCAAAGAAACGTGTTGGAGGTGATGCGGCAGCCGCTGGAGGATGGCGCGGTAACGATTTCGCGCGCGGCGGTTTCGGTTACGTTTCCTTCACGATTCATGCTCGCTGCCGCGATGAACCCATGTCCCTGCGGATACTTTGGAGATCCAACCAGGGAATGCCACTGCACGCCGCCTATGATCCAGCGATACGTTTCAAAAATCTCAGGTCCGCTGCTGGATCGCATCGATATTCACATTGAAGTGCCGGCCGTGAAATACAAAGAACTGCGAGCGCCAGTTTCCGCGGAAGATTCTGCGGCGGTGCGATCGCGCGTGATTGCGGCGCGGGATCGGCAACTGGAACGCTATCGCGGCGAAAAGAAGACGTATTCGAATGCGCAAATGATGCCGAAGATGATCCGAAAACACTGTGCGATTTCAGCGGAGGGGGAGAAGTTGTTGGAAAACGCGATCACCCGGCTGGGCCTTTCCGCGCGGGCGCACGACCGGATTCTGAAGGTGGCACGGACTATTGCGGACCTGGAAGCAGCGGAGAGCATCGAACCAAAGCATCTGAGCGAGGCGATACAGTACCGCACACTTGACCGCTCTTACTGGTCCTGACCACCGCTGGAAACGGTCATTTTAGCGCCGGGTCTACACTCGATTCCCGATAATATCCGAAACAATACGGTATGACGTGAATGCTCCATTGACTCTATTTCAGCCGCTGTGTTACCCATAAGGCGCGAGAATAGAGGTCGGAACGATTCGCGTAATGCGACAACCCAGGAATGACTGACCAGAAGCACCTTGATGTCACGCTGGAGACCCAGGTTGAGAGTGTAAACCTGGCGGAAGAGATGTGTCTGCGGGTTGCCGAAGCGGCGGGATTTGACGAGGACGATTGCTACCGCATCGGCATGTCGGTGCGCGAAGGCGTGATCAACGCTTTCCATTATGGCAATCAGGAAAAACCGCAAAAGAAAATTTACCTGGCTGTGGACCTGACTTCAGACAAGATGGTTATTCACGTATTGGATGAAGGCACCGGTTTTAAACTTGAGGACGTGCCGAATCCCCTGGCGGAAGAAAATCTACTGAGTACGTCGGGACGCGGCATATTTTTGATGCGCTCGTTCATGGACGAATTTGATGTGGTGTCCGGAAGAACGGGCGGAGCGGAAATTATCATGTCGAAGAAATTGCCGGGGTCGAACAACCACGCGGCCAACGGCAAAGGCGGACAAAGCGCCGCGCCTCAGGAAGCTTAGAAAGGCACCATGGCTCTGTTACAGGCTACATATCGGAACGCGGGAGCTGTAACGGTGCTGGATTTGAGCGGTAGAATCACTCTTGGCGAGGGCAGCGCGCTGTTGCGTTCGACCATTCAAGAGTTACTGAAAGAAAAGCGCTACAAAATTCTTGTGAATCTTGGCGATGTAAATTACATCGATAGCTCCGGAATCGGAGAAATGGTAAGCGCCTACACCACCGTAAAAAATCGGGGCGGAGAACTAAAGCTGCTGAATTTGACGAAAAAAGTGCATGACTTGCTGCAGATCACGAAGCTGTATACCGTGTTCGATGTGCACTCCGATGAAGCCGCGGCCGTGAGCAGCTTCGACAAATCCCCGGTCTGAGCGGTAAGACCGACCGTACCTCGACGCTATTTCTAAGCTCCTTGTCAGAAATTCCCTTGCGATGAAATTTCCGATTGAGAATTGCGCTGGTGCAGCACAATAGTTGCCATGGCTAATGCCACAGCCACCACCTGGATCGAGGAGCGCGCAAAAGAACTAGGCTTTGCGCAGTGCGGAGTGGTGCGCGCGGACAAATTTCCGGAACTGGAGCGTGGCGGTGAGTGGCTGGCACGGGGTTACGCCGGTGAGATGGACTACCTGAGCGATCCGCGGCGCAGTAATCCGCAGAGTGTCATGACGGATTTGAAGAGCGTAATTGTTTGCGCCTTGACGTACAACACAGAATATTTGCGCACCGCGGAAGCTTTTGCGCATATGCGCAA
>CAXMLS010000776.1:0-5512 GCA_964194235.1 uncultured bacterium
CCGAGACTGGGTCTGGGGTCCTTCCTCTGGGGTCCTTCCTCTTGCTAACACGCGGTGGAGGGGCATACTTGACTTGAAAGACGGAAGGGCCTTGGGAAGGCTGCGTAACCGTCTTGAAAGATCGCGAAAGTAAGGATCCGTGCGATGAAGAGCGTCGATGCAGGGGCCGAGTCAGGCGTAAGCGTTCGATCACGGATGCGGAACCTCACAGCTAAATTCCGTAGCTGGGTTGTGGCACTCTCCAGCCCAGGCTTAAGAGCCCATGATGAAGAGCATGACCTTATGTTGGAAGATGAACAAATCGCTTACCGTGACATTGATTCTCCCGGCGAGAAGCGAATCTCTTTGCTTGCCGGTGCTGAGCAAATGCTTGCTGACGGGCACACTCGAAAGGTTGTTTCCACTATCTATGGGGATGCAATCACGATTGAGGCCGAAAGCCGGTTAGAAAAGTCCGGATATTCCTCCAGGCTCTAACGTCACCAAGCGGGCTTAATTATAATCCTACCCTTGCAAAACAATCAACAAGGACCATATGGCGGCACTCATTTTCCGGTAAAGAGTTCTTTAACTTCCTTTTCCAACTCATCTTGCCTAATGCCGTCCAGCGCTTCTGACAATCCCGTGATGAACGGTTGAAGCACCTTATCGGCATCCCGAACCTTGCCCCGTAATCTACGGATTTCCTTTACCAGTGCGGCCCGCTTTTCGAGAGACGGAAACGATTCGATATTGTCGACCAGTACGCGATGAATAATGACGTTGCGAGCGTCGAGTCCTCCCTTTAGCGCGATCTCGATTCCCTGACTGACGCGTACATTCTTCTTAAGCATCTGAATCAACTGCCCCAGAGTTATCTTCTCTTGATTGTCCATAATTCGAGACAAAGAGGCAGCGTCGAGACCTGGATTTCCGAGTCTTGCAAAGTGAAAGAGGAGTAATGCGACGCCATGTTCTAAGTGCTGACAGTCCAGCAACGCCGCCCCTGCTTCGAACATCAGCGGCCGCAATAACTCCAATTTCTTCTTCTCGAAGTCATCCATTGCACGTCACCGTAAGCCGACGATTTCCTCGAAGAGGGGAAATTTAATGGCTATTTGATAATCGTCTTGTATCTTAGTATGCTGGCCATTATATCAGTTGTGTACTGGACTTTGCAGGAATGCTCCGCAAGGGAATCTAATGCGATCACTCGAGCGTGTTGATCCCAGCATTTTAACTCATGCTCTGTCCGAACTATCAGAGCAGGGATGGACGGAGATATACCTACCTTACAATGTTGGCCTGGTTGACTTTGCGAGGCAATTCGGGGTGCCAGTTGCTTCGCGGCCAGGAGGTGCGTTGTTTGACCGGATCGTCCCCAAAGTGGAGACCGAAGCTCGGGCCAATACAATGTCTTCACGGTTTGGATTGAAGGCTTTGCCGTACCATACAGACGGGGCATATTTTCGCATTCCACCGCGATTGTTGATCCTTCGCCTAGCGGAAGGTGCAACTAGTCACTGTGCCACAAGTTTGATTTCCGCACGTTCTTTGCGGTTGTCAAAATCGGAGCTCAAACTTCTTGGTCGCGAAATTTGGATAGTGAGACAAAATCGTGATCCATTCTACAGCTCGATCTTGTGTGAACAACCCAATACAACCGCGCGATTCATTAGATACGACACGTGCTGCATGCAGCCCTTGCTTCCCTCCACTAATCTGTCTCAACATTCGATTACGAGCGTACTTCAGGCTGCCGCGCCACATAACGTGCATTGGACGCTCACAAAGGCCGTCATCATTGACAACTGGAGAGTCGTTCACGCCCGACAAAGTGCGACAATAGAGGATCAAAATTCCAGGGTTCTCGAGCGAGTGTTAGTCACGTTAGTGCAAAAGGAAGGATGGCATGAGCGACTGGAGGTATGACGGGCTGTGGGCGAAAGCATTGGCTTACGCGCAAAGAGCCAGCAACGAGGATAGGGACGGGGCGCTTTTCCCGCTTTGGTCGACATTGTCGTTAGAATTTCTCGCGAGGTCTTGTCTGGCTCGTATTCATCCGGCGTTGCTTGCTGACCCACGTGATGGACAAAACGTTTTGCACGCCTTTGGCTATGAAATTTTGCCTGCTACCCCTAAGTCGATACCAGCTTTGTCCGTTTTTCGGCGCTGCAGACGCGTTGTAGACGGATTTACCGAAGAGGACTTGAAAAAATGCATGATCTTGATCGAAAACAGGAATACGGAGTTGCATTCCGGAACGGCAGCATTTGAGGATTTTCCGACCGCAGTTTGGCTTTCCGACTATTTCCGTATATGCCAAATACTATTAGCGGCGCAGGGAAAAACCCTAGTTGAATTATTCGGCCCCGAAGAGGCCGAGGGCGCGAATAAGATGATCGTCGCCGCCCAGGATAAGGTGTTTGGCGATGTCAAGAAAGCAATTGAGGAGGCGGCGGCACAATTCACAAAGCTAGACTCGGAGAAACAAGAAGAGCGTCGCAAGTCAGTAGACATTGATTCCAAATCTGCATTCGCTCCTGAATCCCGACAAGTAAACTGCCCAGCTTGCAATTCGAAGGCTCTTGTACGAGGTGAGAGGGTTAAAGTTAAGGAAGCTAGAGTTGATGAGGAAACTGGAACGATGTATCGTCAAAAAGTTATTTTACCGAGCTTACTGAACTGCTACGTGTGCGGATTAAACCTGAAAGGCCACGGTGCTCTACATGCGGCAGGTCTGGGTGGAAATTACAGTGTTATGGAAGATTTGGATCCCGTAGATTTCTTCGGCATCGAGATGCCCGATCTAGACGATTACTTTGAGAAACGAATGCAAGAACTGGCCGACGAAGCTCAATACAGCAACGAGTAGGCTCGAATGGATGATCCTTAGACTCTTCTCCTACGCTTAATTACGGTTACCCCACCTATGAAAGGACGTTCATTTCAGATTCTGATCGTGGCGCTATACACACTTTGCGTTGTGTACGCGCATAGCGCTGCTGGCACGGAGCCGCCGATCCGCGTGGCCATCGTCGGGCTGGTCCACGGACACGTGAAAGGATTCCTCGGCGCGCTGGCGGGGAATGATGTGGCCACCCTGGTGGCGATTGTGGAGCCGCAGGAAGCCCTCGCGAAGGACTACGCCGCGAAATATCATCTCGACGCCAAATTGTTTTATACCGATCTGGAAAAAATGCTGGCGGAGCAGCATCCGGATGCGGTGTTGGTGTACACCACCATTGCCGAGCACCGCAAAGTGATTGAGGTGGCGGCGCGGCACGGCGTGAGCTCCATGGTGGAGAAGCCGCTGTCCACCACGCTGGAAGATGCGCTGGCGATTCGCGATGTTGTAAAAAACGCCGCAAGAAATGCCGCAGGAAATGCGGCGGGAGATGTGGCCGGAAATGCGGCAAACAGTTCCGGAGGGCGCAAACCACCGGTGCACGTGTTGGTCAACTATGAGACCACCTGGTATGCCAGCAATCAGGAAGCGATTGCGGAAGCCGCGCAGGGCAAGCTGGGCGACCTGCGCAAAGTGGTCGTCCACGATGGCCACGAAGGTCCCAAGGAAATCGGCGTCGGCCCGGAATGGCTGCCGTGGCTGACCGATCCGCTGCAAAACGGCGGCGGGGCTTTGTTTGACTTTGGATGCTACGGCGCGGACTTGATGACCGTGCTGATGCATGGCCAGGCGCCGGCGAGCGTCACCGCCGTCACGCAAACGGATAAGCCGGAAATTTATCCCCGCGTGGATGACGACGCCACCATCATTCTGCGATATGACGGGCCGCGTTCTGGCGAGCTGCGCCATGCCAGGGCCCAGGCGGTGCTCATGCCTTCGTGGAACTGGTCGTTTGCGCGCAAGGATATGGAGGTCTACGGCAACGGCGGGTACACCATTACCGTCGGCGCGGATCGCTTGCGCGTGCGCTATCTCGGGGAAGAGGTGGAGTCGGCGAAGACCGCTCCTGCTTTAGCCAAGGCGCAGAGCGATTCGCTGAATTATCTGGCGGCCGTGCTGCGCGGAACCGTGCGGCCCGACGGCGATTTGTCATCGCTGGAAACGAATGTTGTGGTGATGCAGATTCTGGATGCCGCCCGCCGCTCCGCCGAAACCGGCAAAACCATAGAGCTAACCCCCCTGCCTAAGTAGCCGGAGTGGTTTCGGGTGGCCTACCCTTTGCGGGTTTTGCAAAGGGTGCGGTTTTTGACTTTACGCCTCGGGTGCCCCTCGATAAGAGAAAAGGCGTTGTCAAGCAACACTTCTCCGTGGCAATGCTTTGAAGCACCGCGTGGCTGCCAGAGAGGTTGAGGACCGAAGCTCTGGAACTCTCACGGTGAATCATTTTGCGGTGTGAACGAATCGTTCCACCAGCCATCGATACGGCCTTGCAGTACGGCCATGATTCTTCTATCCGAATCCCGGTGTTCACCGGGACGAGAGCGCCCAATCAAGGGTTACGGTCTGCCTTTGGCGACCAGGGGCACCCGCGAGCTGCTCTCGACACGAACGACCTCTGGATACCCTTTGTTCGTGCGTAGCATCCAGTAGAGTCGCACCGCCAACTTCCGCGCCGCCGCCACTTTCGCCACGCCCTTCGGCTTACTGTGGCAGCGATGCAAATATTCATTCCGAAATCCCGGATCACAGCGCACCGCTCCTTGCGCCGCCTCCACCAGCAACATCCGCAAAAAAGTGTTTCCCTGCTTGCTGATCGAGCCCAATCGCTGATGCCCGCCCGAACTGTACTCCCGCGGAATCAGCCCCAGATAACTGGCCACCTGTTTGCCGCGCGGGAAGCGGGAAACATCTCCCATCGTCAACACGAACGCCATCGAAGTGACCGGCCCCACGCCCGGCTGGGTCATCAGCAGTCGCGCACGTTCATCCTTCTGCGCTGCTTCCTCCACTGCCTGGTCAAGCAAACTAATCTTGGCGTCGAGCTCGCTCACCATCTTCAACAGATCTTCTCGCCGCCGGCTGGCCCACGGCCCAAGCGGCAACGCGCACAGCGCCTGCTGCCCCGCTTTACTCCACAGACGCCTTTTCTTCAGCACTCCCTGGTTCATCGCCAAATGCTGCAACCCGTTCTTCACCTGTGCGCGAATGCGCACTAGCTTGTAGCGATGAATCAGCAGTTGCCGCAAATCTTTCTGTTCCCGCGAGGGAACCCAGACCCGCGGAAAGCGATGCTCCGCCAGCAACTGCACCAGCAGCCGCGCATCCCGCTTGTCATGCTTCTGCTGCCGTGCATCGCTCGCGCGAATCTTCGCTGCATCTCCCACCCACACCTCATGTCCTAAACCGCTCACGAGTTCCATGAACCACTGACAGTTCCCGGTCGCTTCCATGCCAATCCGCGATCCAACCGGAAACTGCTGGTAGAACTTCTTCACTGCTCCCGGTTCATGCCCCAACTTTTGATCCCCAGCTTCTCCCGTCTCGCGGTTCAGCCACGAAACTTGTTGCCAACTGGGGTGAAAATCACATCCAATAAGAACCATAAGGCCTGTCTCTTATACACAT
>CAXMLS010000777.1:0-1645 GCA_964194235.1 uncultured bacterium
CTGCGGAGGCGTGATGAAGAAACATTACACCCCGCCAGTATTCCGTTATCTCGACTTCATGCGCGAACCTGAGCCACCCTCCTGCTCTCCGCAGGCGGAGCTTCAACTGCAGAGTGCTCGAAAGGTTTAACTCATGCAGAAGCAAACTACGCACCTCGCCGCTCGCAACCCCAGGCAACGCTCCGGCAATCTATTGATTGTTCGCGGTGGGATTGCGCGCACCTTCGGAAGCATGGGCAGTATGATGGCGCTGGTATTCCTGGGCGCGGGCATCTATTTACTGCAAGAGGCCTTCTCCGATCCTCTGCGCCCGCAATCCCTCGGGGTAATTTCCGGCGCGTTTATCATCGCGCTGGCCACCATGCTGATCTATTTCATCTTCAGCCCGCGCGGAAAATCGCGCAGAAAATATGCCCGGCGCCGCATTCCACCGCGCGTGGAGCGCCCGCTCGTCATTGCGGCCTCTGCTTCAATTCCCTGTGAAGAAATCATTCTGCTACCGCATACCGCAGCGGCGCGCGAAGATCACGCCAAAAGCTCTGCGGCCCACGGATAATTTGTAGGAAAACGACAAGCCGGCGGAAGAAGCCTCCGTATGAAACCGGCGTCGGCTTGCCTTGATTTTTACGCGCGCGGAATCGCCGCGTAATAGCGCTCTTCGAGTATCTGCCGGTGATGCAGCTCGTGGCCCGCGGTAATGAAAGCCAACGCCCGCACGCTTACTTCTTTACCGTTCGCCACCCCGCGCCGCGACCACGCGGCCTCGCTCAGTGACCGGTACAGCGCCACGCTGGCGGCGCGCACCGCGGCAAATTCTTCCGCCAGATCCGCCAGCCGGCGCTCGCCAAACCCTCCGCTGCGCACATAATCGTCCTGTTCAAATCCTGAGAGCGGCGTGCGGTCCCCGCGCGCGATGCGCATGGCGCGATACGCAAACACCCGCTCGCTGTCCGCCAGGTGCCCGACGACTTCCTTCACGCTCCATTTATCGGGCCCGTAGCGGAAATTTCCTTCGCGCTCGCTGCGTACCGATAACGCCTGCAGCATAACTAATCGTTGCGCTTCCAACGCTGATACCACGTCATCCGCCGGAACCAGCGCAACGTACGTTTCTAAAATGGCGCGTACTCGCTCGCGTCAGGTCTTCCTGGTTTCATCGCTTCTCCCGATCTCGTTCACGCCGATTTGATGTTGTACCTGTCGGCGGAATTCCTGTGGCTGCGAAATTTTTACGAAGGATTCCGGCGTGCCGCCGGTGCCGTGCACCACCACGCTTCCGTAACCCAACGTGCGGCCCCACATGGTTTCTTCCACTGCGATGCTTTCCACCCGCGATAGCATCAGGTCCAGCGTTCGCCGGCTGCCCAATCCGGTTTTGATCAGCACGCGGCGGTTGGTGACCGCCATTTCCGTGGCGTTGCGCTTGGTCATCCCCCAGGCCAGATTCGCCAGCGCAATGACCACCAGCACGGCTCCGAAAATCACCACGCTTTGAAAGCCGCCCGGAGTACGAGCCGCTGCGTCCGCGATTTCCGGCCGTTTGGCCCCGCCTTCGAACAATAGCCACAGGCCCGGCAGTCCCAGCAAAATGGCAATGAGCAGCGGCCCAAGCAACACAATCCAGTGACTGTCTCTTATACACATC
>CAXMLS010000778.1:0-2715 GCA_964194235.1 uncultured bacterium
CTTGGAAAATGTGCGCGCGACCTATGAAGGCTTGCTCAAACTGCAACCGAACGAGCGGCCGTTTGTTCTCACGCGCGCCGCCTACTCCGGAGCGGAGCGCTACGCCGCAACGTGGACCGGCGACAACAGCAGCACCTGGAATCATTTATCGATCAGCACGCCGATGCTCTTGAGTATGGGCATCTCCGGCTATCCGATCGTGGGCGACGACATCGGTGGCTTTGCGGGATCGCCGCCCGCGGATCTTTTGACGCGATGGCTGGAGGTCGGTGCGTTCAATCCTATTTACCGCGACCATACTGCGAAGGGCACCGCCGATCAGGAGCCCTGGGTGCACGGGCCAGAGCACGAAGCCATTCGCCGTCATTACATCGAGCTGCGCTACCAATTGCTGCCGTACATTTATACCGGCATCGAAGAAACGACGCGCACTGGCCTGCCGTTCATGCGACCGGTATTTTTGGAATATCCGCAAGCGCCGGGCTCCGACGCGAACGACCACGATTTTTTATTTGGCCGCGATCTATTAGTGGCTCCGGTCGTGACAGAAAAGCTGGACACGCAAGAAGTACAGCTGCCGCCGGGCGACTGGTTTGATTATTGGAGCAGTAAAAAATTCACCAGCACGGATCGCATCGAGTTGCATCCCAGGCTGGAAGAAATGCCGCTCTACGTGCGTGCCGGCGCGATCGTGCCCATGCAGCCGATTGTGCAGAGCACTTCCGAAACACCGAAAGGCCCGCTGAAATTGCGCGTTTATCCCGGCGGCGATTGCCGCGGCTCGCTGTACATGGATGACGGACACACTTTCGCGTATCAAAAGAATCAATTCTTACGAATTCAGTTCACGTGCCAGGCGTCGGCAAGTTCCGTAAGCGTGGCCGGTAAAGTGGAAACAGCCGCGTATCAACCGTGGTGGAGCAGCGCCGAGGTAACAATCTTCGGCGCCGCCAGCGCGCCCAAGGAAGCTCGCATAGGCGATCAAGTGATTCGCGATGTGCGTTACGACGGCGAATCGCACTCGGTAACCGTTACGGTCCCGGATGCGCTTAAAGACTGGTCGCTGCAATTGAGTTATTGAAAATTGCCGCTGTGGCGAGCGCGCTGCTGTGTCGCGTGCCATTAATTCAGCTGGAAAATCGATAGCGATTGCGCCGGCATCGTTACTTCCATTTCGCTCCCATCGATTTTCGCGTGGGCCTCGCCAAAGAGCATCGATAGCCCGGCGGTTCCTTGCGCGAATGTTCCTTGTAGCGGGATGCGCATTTCGCGTGGTGCGCTGGAATTGTTGAACGCGACGACCACCTTCTCCTCGTCCGAGTCGCGCCCAAAAACGTACGACGCGTCATCGGAGGCCAGATGCCACAACCGGCCTCGCGCCAGCACGGGATGTTCGCGCCGCACGCGCAACAGCGTTTGCACATAGACGAACAATCGTTGCTGCTCGGTGCTGCGTCCTTCGGCCGTAAATGCATTGTGCGCATCCCCTATCCAGCCGCCGGGAAAATCGCGGCGATTGTCGGGGTCCCCAGCGCCGGGCATGCCAATTTCGTCTCCGTAATAAAGTTGTGGAATCCCTCGCAGCGTGAGCGTTAGTGCGAAAGCCAACTGGACCTTCGCGGCTGAACTTCCGTCGGCGCTCGCGAATCGCGGCACATCGTGGTTCGCAAAAAATGTGATCAGCGAATCGGCATGTGGATATAGAGAGTCGTGCCGGAGGACATCGGCAATTCTTCCGGCCGGCGCTCCGTGAAGCAATACATCGCGAACGGTGAAGTACAGCGGAAAATCGAAAATGGTGGTTACGCCGGAATCGATGCCATCGTAACGCTTCTGTCCGCCAACAAAAAAAAACGTAACGCTGGGATCCGGATGAAACACTTCGCCAATCGTCGCGAGGTTGGGATAAATGCGCCGCAATCCAGCGTGCCAGTTGGCCCAAAATTTTCTCGGCACGTACGGAAAGGTATCGAGCCGGTAGCCATCCAGCCCGGACTTCTCCGCCCACCAGGTGCTGTTTTGCAACAAATACTGCGCGACCACCGGATTCTCGGTGTTCAGGTCCGGCAAAACATTTGCGAACCAGCCTTCCGTCAGATTTTTCGATAAGGCCGGCCCGGCGTGCGGATCGACCAGCGTCTCGAATGGATCGTTGCTCTGCGTCTGGCCGCCACTTTTTCCATAAAAAGTTTTATTCAGCGGAGCACCTGAATTGGTGTGTTGTTCCGCCGTGCCATGAAACCAGTCTGGCAGGGGCGGGTCTGCGACCCAAGGATGCTGCGGCCCGGTGTGATTGACCACCACGTCGAATAAAATTTTCATTCCTTGTCGATGCGCAGCGGCAACCAGATCCTGATAATCGCGCAAACTTCCCAGATGCGGGTCCAACGCGTACAAATCCACAGCGCTATAACCGTGGTAATTCTGCGCTGCCGCATTCTTCAACACGGGCGTAAGCCACAACGTGGTGACGCCCAGTTCTTTTAGGTATGGCAGGTGTTCCCGAATTCCGCGCAAATCTCCGCCGTGATATGCGCGCGGTTTCGCGCGGTCCAGCGAGTCGGGAGCTTCCGTCGGCTGATCGTTGGTGGGATCGCCGTTCGCGAAGCGGTCCGGCATGACCAGGTAAATGACGTCGCTTTGCGACAGCCCTTGAAATTTTCCCGCCGTCGAATCGCGGGCGGCCAGCGTTAACTCTGTCTCTTATACACATCT
>CAXMLS010000779.1:0-4086 GCA_964194235.1 uncultured bacterium
TGCAGGCTAAATTCAGCATGGAATATTGCATTGCGGTGCTACTGCTCGAAAGGCAAGCCCTGCTCGGCTACTTTACGGATGACTTTGTGAACCGCGCCGATATTCAGGCCTTGATTCCACGCGTAAACTTTTACGTGGATCCGGTCGCCGAGAAGGCCGGATACGACAAGATGACCTCAATCATCACTGTTCATTTGAAGAATGGCAAGACTTTGACGGATCGCGCCGACTTCGCCAAAGGCAGTCCCGCCGATCCCATGACGCCGGAAGAAGTAAGCGCTAAATTTAAAGGCTGCGCTGAATACGCAAATTGGCCGATAGGCAAAACCGACGCGATTATCAATTTCATTGGAGATCTTGAGCGCGCCCCGGACGTAAGCGAACTGGCAAAACTCTTGGCCGCCACACATGCCTGACGACCCAAAATAATTCTTGTCAGGGATTTTCTTGGACACAGGAACTTAATCGGCCAGGATAGGCTGGCTGGCGTCGATGAAGACCCATGCCAGACCGCTGACGATCGTAATGCCCGCCGCCAGATCCAGTGCATAACTCCACCCGAATTTGGCGGCAATGAGGCCCGTCAAAACCGGAGAAACCCAGCCGCCCAGGCTCCCAAACGTCGACATAATGCCCGAGATCGATCCTGAAAATTTTGCCGAAATGTCGTTGCAGGTGGTCCACAGAACCGCTGACGCTGCGAAATTGAATCCCGCCGCAATCGCCAGTTGCAAAAGGGCCAACGTGTTATCGGAAGTATGGCTTCCGGACCAGAGCAACACCGCCGAGCACCCGATCCCAAGCCACGCTGTAGTTTTCCGTCCCAGGCGCTTGCCCAACTTTTCTACCGCCCGATCAGTCAGCCAACCCCACAATGGAACCATCAATATGTTTGCCACAAACGGCGCGGAAGCCCAGAAACTTGCCTTGGAAATCGTTACTCCGCGAGCCTTCAACATGTATAGGAAAAACCAGGTAAAGAAGATGTACACCGGGTAGACGAGGCAGAAATGGCTGACCATCAGTCCCCAGACAGAAGGAGCAGACAGGATTTTCGTCCACGGTACCGCGGAAACTCGCTCGCTTTGAACCGTGCCCTCAATTTTGGAAGCTCCGCGAATCAGGTCAAGTTCCGCGGCATTGACCTGCGGATGTTCTTCCGGGCGACTTGTCACATACAGGTAACAAACAATTGCCAACATCGCACCCACAGCACCCGAAACAAAAAAAGCTCCTCGCCAACCCCAGTGTTTTATTAGCCAGGAGATAAAGATGGGTGCCACAATTCCGCCCGCACCCACCCCCGCCAGAAAAATACTGGTTCCAAAGCCGAGTTCCTTTTCTCCCAGCCAATAGGCCATCATCTTGTTGCCCACTGGCAATGCCGCCGCTTCGCCAAGTCCCATCGTGAATCGCACTACGGCGAACGCCCATACAGGCCCAAGCCATCCAACGAAGGGCAAACTCGGCGCGATTGCAGTCAGTGCTGTGAAGATGGAAAACCACAGAATGGCCCCGGCGAGAACACGACCGGGCCCGTAACGGTCCGCCAACCATCCGCCCGGCACGTGGAATACCGCATAGCCCAGGCTGAAAGCTCCGAGGATCCAGCCCATACTCTGAGTGCTGAATTTATATTCTTCCAGAATATATTTAGCTGCGATGCCCAGGTTCAAGCGATCGATATAAGTAACGCCGGCTACGATTGCCAGAAGGCAGACAACCCGCCAGCGCACGCGAGTGGGAACCAAACTCATCACGCTCGATTATTTACCATTGAAAGGCAGCGATCTCGGCGCCAACTTCTCCATAAAAACGGATCTCCGAAATCCCCTCGGTTTAACCTTCTCTTCATGAGGATTATTTAGCAGTGTCGTTGCAGGCAAAACTCTCTACGGCTGTACTTCATAAACGTTTACCTTTGCCGGGTTATTTCCGTGGCGCGGTACCGCAAGATAATAGCGGTTCAACTCGGGCACCAATATGCCCGTCTTGGCGCGAAAACCTCCCGGAATTTTCGCGAGCAGCGCGTAATGATCCGCATCTTTTTGCTTGAACACATCCACGAACCGGTCCCCGGCAAGGTAGAGACGCCCGTGCTTCGCGTCATACGTCATATCGTCGACCATGCCCACCGCTGGGAGACTGGTAATGGTCTTGCCGCTCACTGAGTCGAGCACCACCAGCTTTCCCGGTTTTCGCGTCACCACAAACAGGCGGTGATTTTTTTCATCCAAAGCCAGCGATACATTCTGCTGCACTCCTGCGGGAAGTTTCCACTTCGCTTCCAGTGCCGATCGCGTGCGATCCATTACTCCTACGGTGTTTTCACCGGTAATGTTACAAAAAAGACGCAGTCCCGATTTTTCAAGCACGACCGCTTCCACACGATTCGAATCTATTTTTATTTCCCGCACTTTTTTGGAACTGCTAGCGTCCACCACGCTGATGAATGAGTACGCAGTTTTGGCTTCTCTCCCGCCGTTCACCACATACATATATTTCGTGGATGGGTCGTACGCCATCGAATCCGCATCGGCGGCCAATTCTACTTTTCCAAGCGGTTGATACGTCTGACCATCGTAAATCTTCACCGCCGATTCATCTCCATCAACCACAAAGATCTTATTGAGTTCTTTCAGGTACAGAACGGCATGTGGCGCCTTCAACTCTTCGATGGTGTGAATGAGTTTGTTCGAATTCGTGTCGAACACCAGTAGCTTGCCGTTCTCCTCGGCCGTCAGGAACAGCCGGTGTCCTTCCACATCTGGAGCAAAGTGATCGAAGTCTCCCGCTTTCAGCGCTGGCAGCGGAATGCTCTGCATCAGCTTCAATGGCGCCTTGGTCTGGCCCATCGCTCCCGCGGCGAGCGCACCAAACAGGATGACCTTGATAAATGATTTCATTTCTCTCCTTATCAAATGCCTATTATTTTGCGGCTTCATTTCATTCGCTAATATTTCATGGCTATTGCGGCAATTCCCGCGTTTTCTCTTTCTGCACAGCTTGCAACTTTTGTGGATCCAAACCGAGCGCTCGAAGAATCGTTGGAGCGATCTGCATGGTCTGGACCGGAGTCTTGATTACTTGCGTTGACAACCCCGGCCCTGCCAGAAGCAACGCCACGTTGATGTCCTGTTTATGAAATCCACCGTGCTCCGCGATAAATTTTGTATCGGCTTCCATATAAAGACCGCCGAGCCGGGGAACTAACAGAATGTCTGGTGTGCGCGCATCGTGCAGCGGGTCGTTGAACATCAGCTTCAGAGATTCTCCCGCGAGAATCTCTTCTACATCCAACTCGGATTCGTGCTCCGCTTTGCTCAACGTCTCGACAACTTTGCCAGTAAGGCTTTGATCTTTGAGCCAGATCGAAGCCAGATCGCCGTCCTGATACGCCAACGCTAGCGCCCCTGGATGCGCGTCTTTGATGATTTTCTCCAGGAGAGTATCAGCGACGATGAGGTGCTTCCGCGGATCCATCGGAGATTCGCCGTGTTTGGCGGTGACAATCACCAGCGTCGAATCGCTCAAACCCCGTCGCCGCAGTGCGCTCAGGAGTTTTCCAACGGATTCGTCGGTATGTCTCAGGGATTCCAGCAACGGGCCGCTGGGGGTGCCCAATTCGTCGGTGTAGCCTCCCAATTTCTGTCCCATGCTGAACGCCTGAAGCGATGTTCCGAATAGATTGGGCGTTGGCGCGGGTTTCGTCCCCGAATGATCCTTCCCATTGATCTCATTTAGCACCGCCCCGACTTTTTTGTCGTCGAAAGTTTCGGCAGCCTTTAAATCGCGACTGGCGCCGGAGGCCGCCAGTTCCGGAGTAAATAAATCGTCCACTCCCTTTCCTGAAGGCCCATTGACCATCTCGTAGCTAGGGTGCTTGTCGACCCAGGCTGTATGCATCGTTGCCTGGTGCACCACTTCAAAAATGGTGTTCACGCGGAGGTAGTCGTGCGGATAGACCGGGCCGCAGTTCCTTTGTGGGTCCAGCGGAAGCTTCGCTGGATCTATACCGCCGCCATCGAATTGCTGCTTGTCCCGATCGATTCCGCTATCCCATACAACTGTCTCTTATACACATCT
>CAXMLS010000780.1:0-1707 GCA_964194235.1 uncultured bacterium
AGATGTGTATAAGAGACAGCTATAACCTTCCGCGTAAATTTAAAATTTCCATCACCGGCTGCCGCCATTGGTGCTCGTATCCGGAAATCAACGATATCGGCCTGACCGCCACCACTCGCCACGGTACGCGCGAAGTTGGCTTTACACTTCGCGTTGGCGGCGGACTTTCCACCAATCCGCATCTCGCCGTTCCGTTGAACGCATTCATCAAGCCCGACCAGGTGTTGCCGGTAGTGCGCGGCGTAGCTGAAATCTTTCGCGCCAGCGAAGTGTTGCGCCAAAGCCGAGAAAAAGCACGCCTCAAATTTCTTTTTCTCGAGCATGGCTGGACCGCTGACACTTTTCTCGCCGAGTTGCAGCAACGTATTGGTTTTTCACTTGATTCCGGCGAGCCGGAAGAAATTCCCGCGGACATTCACCGCGATCACGTCGGCGTCCACGCTCAGAAACAACTCGGCTTGGCTTATGTCGGAGCTTCCGTGTTGCGAGGACGCATCACCCCGGCGCAGTTGAATCTTGTTGCCGATCTCTCCGACCGTTACGCCGACGGCCACGTGCGCAATACCGTCATGCAAAATCTACTGATCGTAAATGTCCGCAAAGAAAGCGCGTCGCACGTTGCCGCGGAGCTCACTTCCGCAGGCCTTCCGGTCCAGGCTTCCGTTTTCGCGCGCGGCACCGTGTCCTGCACCGGCTCTGAATTTTGCAAGCTCGCACTCACGGAAACCAAAAGTTTCGCCCGCTGGCTCACTCAGGAACTGGAAGAGCGCCTGCCCGCGTTCGGGGAGCAGTTGAAGCTGCACATCACCGGCTGCCCTAATAGTTGCGGCCAGCATTGGATCGCCGACATCGGCATTGAAGGAAAAAAAATCAAGCAGAACGGCCAGATGGTCGATGCCTATTATTTCTGCGTCGGCGGCAGCGTCGGCCAGTTTGCGTCCATCGCACGGCCGGTCGGCTACCGCTGCTCCGCGGACACTGTGCCTGACGCTATCGAGCGCCTTCTCGCGGGTTTCAACGATCTCCGCGACGGAAACGAAAATCTCCGCCAATTTTTCCAGCGCCATTCCAATGATGAACTGCGATCACTACTGGCGGGAAATTATGTCCTACCGGTCGAACGTGATCTCGCGCTGGGACCCGTGCCCCACGGCGTGGAGGGCTAAGTTGAACGCATTAAAGAGCAGGGCAGAAGTGGCAGAAAAACGATGAGTCTCTTTCCCATGTTCGTGAAGTTGCAGGACCGGCTGGTTGTGGTCGTCGGTGGCGGCAGTATCGCCGCCAGCAAGATTCCCGGCCTTCTCGAGTCGCGTGCGCGCGTCCGCGTCATTGCTCCGCAAATTAACGTGCAAATTTCCGGGTGGCTCGCTTCCGGGCAGATTACCTGGTTTAACAAAGAGTTCGAGTCCGGCGATCTGCGACTGGCGCATCTCGTGATCGCCGCAACTTCCATTCCGAGCGTTAACGCCGCCGTGTTCCACGAAGCGCAAGCCTGCGGCATCTGGTGCAACGCCGTGGATGACATCGCCAACTGCCATTTCTATTACGGCTCGATCGTCCAGCGCGGCGATTTGCAAATCGCCATTTCCACCAATGGCAAAAGCCCTGCTCTTGCTCAGCGTTTACGTAAAGAGCTCGAACAACGATATCCCGCTGGCTACGCCTCGTGGCTCGATGCACTAGGTAATACCTGTCTCTTATACACAT
>CAXMLS010000781.1:0-5097 GCA_964194235.1 uncultured bacterium
GATGTGTATAAGAGACAGGTTTTAACCCTGCTTAAACAAACCAGCTCGCCTCTTTTTCCGCCCGGAACAAAATGGGCCTACTGCAATTCCGGATACGTCGTACTCGGCTTGATCGTCGCCAAAGTTTCCGGACAGCCCTTCCGCGAATTCCTGCGCCAGCGGATATTTGCACCGCTGAAAATGGACGAGACCCTGGCCTACGAAAAAGGCAAAAACAAAATTTTCCATCGCGCTTTCGGCCACACGCGGGACTCCACATCCTGGAAAGAAACGGATCAAAGCTCCACCTCGGCCACGCTGGGCGACGGCGGAATTTATTCTTCGCTGCGCGATTTAGCGAAGTGGGATGATGCGCTGCGCACGTATCGACTGTTGAGCAAAGAAGAAATGCAGCCCGCCCTGACTCCCGGGACATTGTTAGACGATTCACAACCGCGCTGGCCCGCCAATTCCGATCGCCCCGAAGGCACGCCGGTCTCTTACGGCTTCGGCTGGTTTCTCGATCCATATCGCGGCCATGCGCGCATGTGGCACTACGGCGAAACGCGCGGCTTTCACACCTACATCGTCCGCTTCACGAACGACGGACTCACCATCATGATCCTCTGCAATCGCACCGACCTGAATCCGGAAACACTCGCCCTGAAGGTTGCCGACATCGTACTTGCGGCCCGTTAAACCTCGCGGAAGGACTTTTCTCCTGAACAGAATCGACCTCGGGCCACTCGTCCGGTGAGTCAGTGGACTAATCAGGCACTGAAACTGACGCACGGCCGTGCTAGGAGGAAGAAGAGGGCGAAACCAAGCAGCGCTCGAGGAAACCACGACGTAAATGGTGCGAAGAGTGTTGCTGCCAACGTTTGCGTCGCTGTTAAGCTTGATTCCTGATGACCAGCGAGCCTCTCAAAAAAATGGCCAGCCCTGCGGACAAGCGCCGCAGCCAGCGCGTTCTTTTGCGGATTCCCATTCTGGTACGAGCGCAGTTCGAGGGCGACACACCACTCACTGAAGAAACGAACACGCTAGTCGTCAACGCCGGTGGTGCGCTCATCAGCCTGGCCATGAGAGTGAAGCCGGCACAAAAGTTGGTTTTGAGAAACTGGTCCACCGCAAAAGAACAAGAATGCCGCGTCATTCATGTGCAGGAAAAACCCCTGGACAAGAACGAAGTCGGCATTGCTTTCCCGTTCCCAATGCCGGAATTCTGGAACGTCGCCTTCCCTCCTGCCGACTGGATCCCGTATTCGGAGTAGGCATCGCGCAGTTGTCCGCCAGTCCTTGCTGTTCCCCGTTAATCGGGAGTTGCGCGCGAGGAGGCTGGTTTCGCGCTGCTCACCACGAAGTTTGGAGGAGCGGGGAAGGGTACGCTGATTGCTCGAACGGAGCACGTGAGTCCTATCGCGCCCGCAACAATCCGCAGCCAATCGTAGCTCACCCACTGACGCACCAAACTAATGATCTCGGCGCGATCCTGCAGTGCATCGGGGGCGCCTTTGGCGACATGCCACAGCGCCCGGTTGGCTGGCCAAAACCATAGCACGGTGAAAATCAGAGTGACGAGGAGCATCACCGCCGGGACGGCCAACAATGTGCGAAATCTTGGAGGCGTTTTCCAGCCGGTGAGCAAGATACCGAAAGAGCACACCAGCAATGCAACCGAACTGGGGAAAAAGAAATCGCCAGTGTCGACCGGGAAACGAGGCCCGTACGGCAGAAGACTCAGAGATTCCGGCGGGGAGAGACTCCATGCCCCGACGAGCACTTCATGATCAAACAATTTGCCGCCCAGCAGAATTCCCCAGGCGAACACGGAAATCCATAACAGCATCCGGGTTAATCGCGCGCGCCACGACATGGCACCTCCTCACAGGTATTTGGCCTCTGTCCACGCCGTTCGGTATCTTTGATGACTTGACGGGCGCGTGGTGCGCAGGTTTAATCTCGATTATCGACTAGAGGCGGTGCTTCCCTGGACACGAAAACGCATTGGGAAAAAGTGTACACGACCAAGACACCAGAATCAGTCAGCTGGTATCGTGCGCACCTGGAAACATCCCTTGCACTCATCGAGCGGGCGGCAGTTGTACGTTCTGCTTCCATCATTGACATTGGCGGCGGCGAATCAACATTCGCTGACGACCTTATACTTCGCGGATACAAAAACATCACAGTTCTCGATGTGTCGCAGACGGCAATCGACGTCACAAAAAAGCGATTGGGTTCGGCTGCGGAAAAAGTGTGTTGGCTGGCCGGTGATATCGTCGAAATCGAACTGGAACCACGTGCGTACGACCTCTGGCATGACCGAGCGGTATTTCATTTTCTTACAACAGCAGAGCGACGTCTCGCCTACGTTCGGCAGGTTACCCGCGCAGTCAAGCCAGGTGGCCACGTTATTGTCAGCACATTTGGACCAGAAGGCCCTACGAAATGCAGCGGGCTCGAAGTAATGCGCTATGACGCCGAATCGCTTCACGGCGAATTTGGTGGGCACTTCCGCCTGGTGGAGAGCTCGAAGGAATTGCATCAAACACCGGTTGGAACCACGCAGCAATTCCTCTACTGCTACTGCCGGCTCGAATGAAGTCTCGCTGCCTCTGACGCAGAGTCATTCTCTAAATTTGGGCAATGTGACTCAACGATCACGCCGCACCATTCCCGTGTGCGAATTGCTACTTCGGTTGGGGAACGATCCGAAGATAAGGCCGAGGTGCCTTCCAGCCGCCGGGATACTTCTGCTTGGCCTCTTCATCCGAAACCGATGGCAGAATGATCACGTCGTCGCCATCTTTCCAGTTCACCGGCGTAGCTACCTTGTGCTTGGCGGTGAGTTGCATCGAGTCGAGCACGCGCAGCACTTCGTCGAAGTTGCGGCCGGTGCTCATGGGGTAGCTGAGCATCAACTTAATCTTCTTGTCGGGTCCGACGATGAACACCGTCCGCACGGTTGCATTGGCGGCGGCGGTGCGGCCCTCGGAGGTGTTCCCGCTTTCCGCCGGCAGCATATTGTAAAGCTTGGCCACTTTGAGTTCCGGGTCCCCAATCATGGGGTAATTCACCTTGTGGCCCTGGGTCTCTTCGATGTCCGCCGCCCACTTGCTGTGCAGATTCACCGGATCCACACTCAACCCAATGATCTTGCAATTGCGCTTCTCGAAGTCCGGCTGAAGTCCGGCCATGTAGCCCAGTTCCGTGGTGCACACCGGTGTAAAGTCCTTCGGATGTGAAAACAAGATGGCCCAGCCGTTGCCGATCCATTCGTGGAAGTTGATCGTGCCCAGCGAAGTTTCGGCGGTGAAATTGGGAGCTTCGTCGTTTATTCGCAACATGGTCTGTCTCCTTGGGTCGCGCTTTCTAAGGCCGGGTGCCTTGAAACATTCCTCCCGGTCATCCGAGTCGCCGACAATGATTCAATCTGGATTTTCCGATTTAATTTGTTCTCTGCTTTGTGCATCGTACGCTTCTACCGTCATGGATACCATAAATTCGCCACCGGGGCTATGCGCTCACCCTTCGTGGTTTAGCCAAATTGTTCTTCGGTCGAACGGAGGTGTGGGTCGGCAAACTGGAGGACAGGTGTATCGGGATTCCGGTCGCTGCGGTTACTGAGGACGATGATGACCAAATGCGACCAAGAGAGTCTTGGATTCGCGCATACTTCTGCGCTAACTCTCACGACTCTCTTGGCTTAATCTTAACTCAAGGAGTCACTTTGCTGATGTGGGTAGACCAGTTGCCCAGCGCACCACGCGTGCCACCGCATTGACCTCTCGGAATGGTGAGGTATTGCTCGTAGGTGCATGTCTGGGCGATGTACTCTGAGGCAAACCAGATGTCTCCGCCGACCACCGCCGCGGCACCATAATCTCCCCAGCGGGGGCGTCCACTGAAGACCATGTATGAGGTGAAGCTATCCCAGGGACCGGCACCGGCTGCGGCAACTTGGACGTTACCCATGCCAACACTGGCATCCAGGGCCGCGAATGCGGCGCTCGGGTAATCATTATCGCCGGTCAACGAGAAGGCGATGACGCCTCGTCCGCTCTGCGTCATCCCGACAGCAGGATAGGTCAGGTCGGTGCCCGCTATTCCTGCCTGTCCCTGCAGAGTAATCTTGCTCGAGCTTGGGTTGATGACATAGTAGGCGATGCCGGCACGGTCCTGGCCGCCAACGTTCACTGCTGTGTCCAAGGCACCCCATACCTTGCCATTAGCGTATGAAACCTGCTGCATTCGCGAGTCGTTGGCGTTCAGGCTACCGTTCGGTGGGCCAAACGTGGCGTTGTTGTGGCTGCCTACGCCCGCGACAGTTGTGTTGCAATTGGGGAGAATAACCGTGTCGGCGATGCACTGCGACAGCGGCCGGTCGCCGGCCGGTTGATTCGCACGCGGCGGAACAGCGTAGGTGTTGACCGGGACGGTCGATAGGCCCAGCGTTGGGGCCGGTGAGGAAGTGTTGAGCGAGGACGTGTTTAGCATCGACCATAACAGGATGGTGCTGCTGGTGCCGGAATCGGAGAACACCGCGTTGGAACTGAGGAAGAACTCAGTACCACCGTTGGCGTTGTCGAATTGATTGCCGGGAGTTTGTGCTGGCCAAACGGTGAAGCCAGCGCCATCCGGACCGACACCCAGGGTGTCGAAAAGGACGACGCTGCCGGTGCCGCCGGTCAGGACGTTATTTCCGATGGCGTAAATCTGTGCACCGTAGAAGCCAGGGCCGAAAAGCGCGAACTCATTGGTTGTGAGGTAAATGCCATCGGCGTCCGCACCAATGTGCGGATAGTCGCCCAGGCAAAATCCGTTGTTGCAATGATGATCCGGCGTTCCCTGAGTGCCGTTGTTCTGCACCGGGAGCTTGTAGATCGTCCAGGTTCCCGTCGGGTTGCCGCTATCACTCACGGCGATGTCCAAGTGGTTTGTACCACTGAGGCTTGAAGTCAAGCCAACATGGTCGAGCGTCAATACGACATGCACGAAACGCCCGATGGTTTGATCGTACAGACAGACCGGGTCCGTGACGGAGGGACCGCGTTGGCCCGCATTAGGACCTGATCGCACGATGGCCGCCGGATAGCCGTAGAAGGTGTTGAGGTC
>CAXMLS010000782.1:0-2036 GCA_964194235.1 uncultured bacterium
GATGTGTATAAGAGACAGCCATTATATTGAGTAGAACGAAAGCGTCGGTAAATGTTGCGTTGGGTTTTAACATCAAGCCGTCGCTTATCATCTTTTTCCGCATGGCTGTGGGTAGTACAGCCATACCGGATGTGGCTTGCCTGGCCCAAAATGCCACCTTGCCAGTTTTTTGCGAACTGTACTCTGGTACAGGACAGCTCGCCCGGTGTAGTACGCTGCTGTGGGAGAATTGGTGTCGTCGAGAGGACAAAACACGGAAGTATTCCTGCGTTGGCTAACATTCCTTACTCAGAAAAATGTGTATTGTTCACTGGCGATGATGAGGTAGAAACCAAGTATCAACATTGTTTTAAAAGAAGGCGGGAACAAGTTTCATGGCAGCGGTTGGTGGTTGGTCAGCGCTCAGCCCTACTGCAGTTAAATCCATCGGGACGGATGTTCACACACCGGCGTGAGCTACAAGATAGTTGTGGAAGTGTAGATATCGGTAGGCGCGATGGCGAGGGGTTACGTTAAAATTGCGAGCCTATGCACCGGGTAATCAGGCTATTCGTCCTTCTACAAGCCGCCTTCCTTGTTGCTCCACAGGCAGATGCTCCCTCTGCCGCGTACTTTTTCGTGCCCGCAATGATTGTTACCGTGAATCCAACCAAAACGTGGAGCACTTGGGATGGCTGGGGCAGTTCGCTCTCCTGGTGGGCACGCGCCATCGGAGGAACACGCGATGTCAACGTTTACGCGGACCTTATTTACACGACCGGAGACATTTCGGTGGGAGAGGAGAAGTATCCCGGACTTGGTTTTAACATTGTTCGCTACAACGTGGGCGGCGGCGGAGTTAATCAAACTATGGAACGAAAATCGCCACGGATGCCGTGGTTCCGAGACATTCATGGCTTCTGGACCAGTCCAGGCAGGCCCACATCGGATTTAAGCGGATGGGACTGGGATACGGACTTTAACCAACGCTCCATGATGCTCATGGCCCATGATCGCGGGGCTAATTGGTTCGAAATGTTTTCTGATTCTCCGATGTGGTGGATGAACAAGAACCGGAGCACCTCCGGCAGCGATGACGGCGGCGCCTGCTTGAATCCTGAGTACTCCAAGCAGTTCGCTAGCTATCTGGCCGCAGTCATTCGGCACGCGCGGGAACGCTGGGGCATCCAGTTCAATTCGGTGGAAGCCTTCAACGAACCTTCCGCTGGATGGTGGAAATTTCCCGGAACGCAAGAAGGATGCCACTTCGATTCCGACGCGCAACGCGCCATCTTGGCGGAATTGTGTAGCGCATTGGCTAGGGCTGGACTTCTCGACGTACTCACCATTGCGAGTGATGAAAACAGTGTTGATGATGCACTGGTCACTTGGAATCATTTAGATGACGCCACGCGTGCCAAGATCGGGCGCGTCAATGTGCACGGATATTTCGGCGGTACGGAACCATACCGCGGAGCGAAGCGCGGGGTATTGTCTAACGCTGTCGTGGGCGCAGCCAAACCACTTTGGATGTCTGAATACGGAGACGGCGATGCCTCGGGCTTAACCATGGTCCAGAGCATCATTCTGGACGTGCGCGGCTTGCATCCACAGGCGTGGATCTATTGGCAACCCATCGAGCCGGAAGGTTCCGGCTGGGGGCTGATCAACGCTAATTATGTAGATACCAACGACGAGGCGAATCACGAAATGCGCACCGAGTTTGTGCGGGTAAACCGGAAGTTCTTTGTTCTGGGACAATTTAGCCGTTATATTCGACAGGGATTTCAAATCATCGACATTGACGATCCAAATTCAATTGCTGCCTATGATGCCAATGCGCACCGCCTGGTTATCGTTACACTAAATGGCGGTACGCAAAGACGCGTGGAGTATGACTTGTCGCGATACGCCCGTATCGGGGGGACGTTCACGCGAATCGCAACCACGATTATCCCCGGGCACGGCGTCCCGGACTGGAAGCTGATGAACGACGGTGCGATGCAGATTCAGGATTTGGATAAAAAGAAATTCTCGTCGGTTTTCTATCCGAATAC
>CAXMLS010000783.1:0-1549 GCA_964194235.1 uncultured bacterium
GATGTGTATAAGAGACAGCCTGAGAACGAACCAGAACATCGCCGTGCGATCGCATCGCCGGAATCTCCGGCGCAACTTCGCTGACACGCGACTCCTCCGCGCATTCCAAGATGCGCACCTGCGTGTAGCGAATGGCGTCGGTGTAGTAATCCACGTCGACGCGCTTCACATACGCCTTGCGTTCGTTAAAATCCAGATGCTCCTCCACGTGATATTGCTGCCCGCCGTGAATATAAATTGCCTTCTCATGAACGCTGGTGAGCGCGCTGGGAAAATCGACTTCGCCGATCACCGCAGGCGCTCCGGTTATATCGATAATCACAAAATTGTCGCTGGTCACCGAACGTAAGCTCACTGTGTCGGCGGGGTAAGCTTCCTGCGTCCAGTGATAATTTGCCCCCGCGCGATGCAGAAAACCCGCTTCCGCTAAACGCGCACAAATGTCCTGAATATCCACCTCCCCAAATCGTTCCTCGGGACCGATCGGCAACTCAAACGCCGCGCATTTCAGATGATTGACAAGAATTTCCAGATTGTCCGGTTGAATAAATGCGTGCTCTGGAGAATTCCCGAAAAAATAATCGGGATGCCGCACGATAAACTGGTCTAATGGCGCCGAAGAAGCCACCAGTACCGCGCACGAACTTCCGCTGCGACGTCCCGCTCGTCCCGCGCGCTGCCATGTCGCCGCGATAGTTCCGGGATACCCCGCCATGACCACGGTGTCCAGCGATCCAACATCGATCCCCAATTCCAACGCACTCGTTGAGACCACTCCGCGAATCTTTCCATCGCGCAGCCCGCGCTCGATGTCCCGGCGCTCATTCGGCAGATAGCCGCCGCGGTATCCGCGAATTGTGTCCGGCTTGCCCGGCTGCTGCGGGTTCGCCTGCTGCAAATACGTCAGCATAATTTCCGTGTGCAAGCGCGAATTAGCAAAAACGATGGTTTGCAAATCCCGTTTCAAAAATTCCTGTGTCACCCGCGAAGCTTCGTTGATATAACTCCGCCGAATCCCCAGCGCGCGGTTCACCACCGGAGGGTTGTAAAACACAAAAGTTTTCTCAGCGGCTGGCGCGCCATTGGCATTCAGCACCTCTACATCCGTCTCCAGAAGTTTGCAGGCCAGCTCACCCGGATTGGCAATCGTCGCGGAGCAGCAGATAAATTGCGGATGGCAGCCGTAAAAACTGGTAATCCGCCGCAAGCGCCGCAGCACATTGCCAAGGTGGCTGCCGAATACCCCGCGATAGGTGTGCAGCTCGTCGAGCACGACGTAGCGAAGGTTCTCGAACAGCTTCACCCATTTGGTGTGGTGGGGGAGGATCCCGGTGTGGAGCATGTCCGGGTTCGTGATGACCACGTGCCCGGCCGAGCGGACCGCCGCGCGGGCCTGCGGCGGCGTATCGCCGTCATAGGTGTGGGTCGCGAGATCGATCGCCATGTCGGCCGACAACCGCTCGAGCTCGGCGAGCTGATCCTGCGCGAGGGCCTTCGTCGGGAAGAGGTAGAGCGCACGCGCCGACGGGTCCTTCGCGACCGCGTCGAG
>CAXMLS010000784.1:0-8898 GCA_964194235.1 uncultured bacterium
ATACTAACCCTCATCCGCTGTCGCGCTTCCGCACCAACGGGCCGCTCTCTGACATGGCTGCATTTGCGAAGGCCTTTGGCTGCAAAAAAGGCGACGCCATGGTTCGCGAGCAAGCCTGCAAAATCTGGTAGTAGTTTTACGGATTTTCAAGATAAGGATTTTTTGGTAACTGCATCACCCTTCGAGGTGCACTTACGTTCCAAAAAGATACGCTGAAGTCCAAAGGGATTTTTCTTACCGGCGGCGGGACCGGTCTTGGCCGCTCCATGGCACTGCATTTCGCGAGCCTGGGCGCGCGAATGTTTATCGTCGGACGGCGGCCGGAACCGTTGAAATCGGTGTGCGAAGAAATTCAGAAGGCTGGTGGTACTGCCGCATACGCGTCGTGTGATGTTAGGGATTACGCGGCCGTGGAAGCCGCGCGCGACACGGCTATAAAGCAAATCGGCGAAATCAATACGCTCGTCAACAATGCCGCCGGTAACTTCATGGCGCGTACCGAAAAATTAACGCCCAACGCGTTCAACGCCGTCGTGGGCATCGTCCTTAACGGCAGCTTTCATTGCACGCAAGCATTCGGCAAGCACTGGATTGAAAAGAGGCAGCCGGGCAGCGTGCTGAGCATCGTCACGACATACGCGGCCGCGAATTGTGGTTCCGGATTTGTCGTACCGTCGGCGTGCGCCAAGGCTGGCGTCCTCGCGCTGACGACTTCACTGGCGGTGGAATGGGCGCGCCACAATATTCGCTTGAACGCCATCGCGCCAGGCCCGTTCCCCACGGAAGGCGCGTGGTCGCGGCTGGTGCCCACGTCTCAAATGGAAGAGCACCGCAAACAACAGCACCCCATGAAGCGTTTCGGCCGCCACGAAGAACTGACCAATCTGGCGGCATTTCTGATCAGCGACATGGCGCCGTATATCAACGGAGAATGCGTGGTGATCGATGGCGGGCAATGGCTGCGTGGCGCGGGTGAATTCAACGACCTGCTGGCGTTGCCGAATGAAGCCTGGGACGCGATGGAGGCTGCGCGGCCTAAAAAATCCTGACAAATAAATCCCGAATCCAAAGTTACATTTCTGAAACAATTATTCCGGCAGCGCGCGCTTCCTTAGCTCCACGCGCAATTTTACAGCGCCGATAGACTTCCCGTTCGATTCCGCATGTACGGTAATCTCCTGCATTTCAGCATTCTTTTTCGTCGCATCGACAGCGCTTGGCAGGGTTACTTCCATGCGCGCCGCAGCTGTTTGCTTTGCGGCGATCGAAAATTTTCCGGCGCCGCTTAGAGCCGTCCATCCCGTGGGTAGATCCGCTGATAGCGTGATCTGTTGCGTTGTGGCCGTCTGGTTTCGCAGCCACAACGGAATCACGAGAGTCGTGCCCGCCTGCAGCGCAATTTCCGGCGGTTCTGGGTGCGGCAAATGATCGATGCCATGGGCCCGGCGAAAATCCGCATAGAAGCCCCACGGCCCGGCTAACTCGATCGATAATTCCTGCCGATGCGCATCGCGCTCCGCATCCGTTCCCGCAGATTGCGCCGTGGCAGGCGCTGATCGGCTAAACGATATTTCCCCGGCGGTTACATTTTCAAAAATATCGCCCGCCGCCGCGCCGCCCACCAGCGATTTGCCGCGCACAAAATGCAGCGCATCGCTCCAATATCCATCCGCGGTGACCATCTTCTCGATCTGCGCGTCGTTCATGCCCTTCATGGAATCCGAAAAGGACTTGGCCTGCGTTTCATGCACGAAAAAACCGTCCAGCGCGCTCCGCCAGTAAGCCCGCTTGCTGGATTTCGCCAGGTCTTTGACGGAATATTCCGGGCCGAGCTTACGAAAAATATCTTCCTTGTCGGCGTCGGGGAAATAATAAATTTTCTTGGGCTGCCAGGGACGAAGGTTATCGAGCAGCGGCTCGAGGCGCTTGGTGGGCCCGGCAAGCTGCTCGGGAAAGGCCGCCGGATCACCGCTCAGGTCGAACGCTTCCGTGGCCATTACGCCCGCGGCCTGATGATCGCCGTGATCTTCGCCGACAAATGTGCCCGGCAAAAAAGTAAGCACCACTTCCGGACGCGTGAGCCGCATCAAACGCACCAATTGCTGCAGCGATGCTCCGTGATTCCAGTTGGAAAGCGACTGCAAAACATTCTGCGAAGCGGTGTCTTTTCCGTCGAGAAACCACACGTTCACAATTCCGAGGGTGGCGAGCGCACGCCGCGCTTCGATCTCGCGGACCGCGCCCAGCGCCGCGGCCTGTTCCGCGCCCGCTTCATTGGCACCGCTGCTTCCGCGGGTGCCGTATACCACCGCGACGCGTTTGCCTTCGTCAATCGCGCGCGCCAGATACGGCGTAGCCGCGCCTTCATCGTCGGGATGAGCGACGACCAGCAGAATGTCGGCTTTGTAGCGCTCGTCCGGCTGCTTTACCGCTTGAACATCCTGCGCTGCGATGACGGGCGGGCCAATTGCCAACCCGAGAGCGAACACGCCGACGCCCACGAGACAGCTGGTAAGGAAAAATTGGACGGTTATACGTCGCTGCATTTTTTGAATCCTTTAGCTCCGAACAGAGTTCGACCGTCGTGATTCACGGTAGTTCGCCTTCCGCTCACGATTCCACATTTTGAATACTATTTTGGATTTACGCCTTGGCTTCGGAAGCTGCAGCCTTGGCCTGGGCGCTGGGCGCTTCTTCGCGCGCGGCACGCTTGATGCGAGCGGCCTTGCCCCTCAGATCGCGCAGATAATACAAGCGCGCACGGCGGACTTTGCCTCGGCCCACAACGTCGATCGAGCTGATCATCGGCGAATGCAGCGGAAAAATGCGCTCGATGCCCACGCCAAAGCTGACGCGCCGCACCGTGAAGGTCGCGCCGGAAGCGCGGCCCTTCTTGGAAATCACCACGCCTTCAAAGGCCTGCAGGCGCTCTTTTTCCTTTTCGCCTTCGCCGCCTTCTTTGAGGCGCACGTTCACGCGGACGCTGTCGCCGGGGCGAAACTCGGGCAAGTCTTTGCGCAGTTGCGCTTCATGTAATTTACGTATAACCGGATTCATTTTCGTATTCCCTGCAGACCCACTCGGGCGGGGCCAGCACATCAAAGCCAATTTATGATTATAGCCAAATCCGCCATTACCGGCTAGCCATTTCGACGTGCGGGGTCGTAGCGGAGGGGTTTCTTTTTACCGTCTAAGCCGATTCTCCATGTGGGAAAAATGGCCAATCAATCCAGCAAATCGGAACGATTTCGTTGCGTCTTTTCCGCCGCCGCGGCGCGCCGCCAAGTAGCGACGTCGGCGTGATTTCCGCCGATCAGAACGTCGGGAACCTTCCACCCGCGATATTCCGCAGGCCTGGTGTAGTGGGGAAAGTCCAACTTACTGTTCCGCGGTGTGTTCATTCCGCGACCAGCTGGTGTGGTTTTTTCAGGCGGCTGCGAGACTCTATCGTCATCGCCAGCACTGAAAGATTCATTTTTCGACGACGCTTCATTCCCTAACGAGCCCGGGAGCAATCGCGCTACCGCGTCCACGATCAGCATGGCGGGCAACTCGCCGCCGCTCAGTACGTAATCCCCGATCGAAATTTCTTCCGTGGCCAGATGTTCCGCCACGCGCTCATCGACGCCTTCGTATCGGCCGCAAATTAAAATAATGCGCTGTAGGCCCACGTAGCGCCGCGCGGTTTTCTGGCTGAAAAGTTTTCCCGATGCGGACATCAGCACGATGGCCGTCTTGCTATCCAGCGTGCGATGCTGCGTCGCGTTTCCCGCGGGCTGGCCAAGCAAATGCTCCACGGCCTCAAACAGCGGCTCCGGTTTCAGGACCATGCCTTCGCCGCCGCCGAAGGGCCGGTCGTCGACGGTGCGATGCTTATCTTTGGTAAACACGCGCAGGTCCTGCACGTTTACTTCGACAATGCCGGTTTCGCGGGCGCGGCGAAGAATGCCGTGGTCCAGCGGCCCGGCAAAAAATTCGGGGAAAATAGTGATGAGGTCGAAGCGCATGTTATTCGTTTAAATTTCGCAAATTTTGCAAACGCAAGATCCGGCGCAACGCCAGAAACTGCGCCCTAGCTCACATTCAGATCGCGCAATCCTTCGGGCAGCGCCACTTCAATGCGCCGCGCCGCCGCATCGATGCGCTTACAAATATCTTGGGCTAGCGGAATAAGCAATTCGCCATGCGCGGTTTCCACTTCGAGCAAGGGCGTCCCGCGCATACCTTCGTATTCGCCGGGGAACTGTACATCATGCACGGTGCCTAAAAATTGCGGCGCTGTGTCCATGGAGCAGGGCGCCGAAGCAACGGCCGATGTTAAGGGTGCAACTTCAAAAACCGCGCAGCCGATCAGCTCCGCCACAAAATATTGTCCGGCCTCCAGCGTGACGCGTTGTTCGAACGGCAGCAGCACATGCAGTCCGCGGAATTTCTCAGCGTCATTAATTGAAGCGACGCCTGCAAAATGAAACACACCTTGCCCGCGATGGTTCTGGCTCAGCCAGCAGGATTTTACGCCAATGGGGTGTGGTTCGGTGTTGCCGAGCGCGCCCAAAAAATTTTCGCCGTGCACGCGGCCGAGAAAAACTTCTTTCATCTTGGTCAAGCGCTCGGCGAAATCGGTAAGCAGCTCGACGGCTACTTCGCCTTTATTACCGCGCGGCCGCAGGATGCGCGCCACTACAATCCAGCGTGGATTTTCTGCGCTCAATCTTCCAGTATTTCCAGCGTGAAGCGTTGATGCGCTTTGGTTCCCGCCGCGCTCAGCACCGTGCGTATGGCCTTCGCGGTGCGCCCCTGCCGCCCGATCACTTTGCCGAGGTCTTCGCCGTGCACGCGCAGCTCGAGCACGGTAACTTGTGATCCGCCGACGCTCGTCACCTGCACGTCGTCGGGACGGTCCACCAGCGCCCTGGCGATGGTCTCTACCAGTTCCTTCATTGGTTGCTCCAAGATACAACCGTCACTTGGGGGACTGAGTGGCGGGCTACCGAAAAGCGATGTGGGCTTGCAACTAAACTACGCAACGCGCGCGTTCACAAATAATTTCAAAATCACAGCGCGCTCCACGACTACGCAATTTTTTGCAGTTTCAGAAAGCTGCGCACCGTGTCGCTGGGCTGTGCGCCGACACCGAGCCAGTACTTGATGCGTTCCGCATCCAGCTTGATTTCCGCGGGCTTTTTCAATGGATCGTACGTGCCCACCAATTCCTTGACGCGGCCATTGCGCGGGCGGGTTCTTTCAATCACCACCACGCGATAAAATGGTTTCTTCTTCTTGCCAATCCTGGCCAAACGAATAGTCAACACTAAGTGATGCCTCCTCAGCCAACAATCATAGCCTGCCAAGCCGCTATGCGGCAATCGCAGACTCAGCTTTCAGGGCGTGGTCAAACTCGAAGACGATGCGTGGCGATTTTTTCGAAGGTTATGGCAGGAAATTCGAGGTGAATTTTTTGTTGCAGCTAGCGCCTAGGTGCTTCGAGAAAATGTTTTTGATGGGCCAAAAGCACTGTGAAGGATGACTAGATATTCGTTTTATTGTGGGGAGACCCGCCGCCATCCAAGTTGCCGCTGGCCCCTATCGCTTTAAGTGAGCTTTGCGATCTTGCCGTAAACGGTGAAAATGGGCTTCGAGTAGGAAGCTTTCTGTTTATCGCGGTTGAATCCAGTAACCCGTGCGACTTCGTGCTCCTCTAGCTCAGAAAAGGGTGCGTCCGCCGTCCCGGGATTGAGCTCTTTGCGGTGTATTGGACTGTACGATTTCTCCATAACGCTACCGCAGGAGCATCGTGGGCTGGTTCCTTCGTGAAGTTTGCTACCCGTCACGACGATAATTTCGGCCCCGCATGCCGCGTTCTGGCAGATCCAGGAATCTCGCTCTTGCAGTGTAATCATTGTTTGTTGTTCGCCCCGTGTTTCGTTACGTACAATTTTCCGGCCGAGAGAATTTTGAATGCCGGAGAAGGAATGCGCGGCTAAATCTTCAACCTGCTTGGCATAGCAAGCACGAGGATTACGAAAATGGACGGGCGAAGAGAAATATCTCGCGAAACGAATAAAATCGAAGCTAAAACAACAGTCAATTCCCCTAGATACGCTCCGGATCGCTTCCAATAGGACTGTGATCGCAAACCCGGGGGAAAGGCGATCGAACCATCGTTAGCCGGAAGGTCAAACGACGTTTTGCAATGAACAAGCTGCCTGCTCAGGATGGCAACCAGAAATTCTGTAGATTTGTATCCTGCTGGTTGCTGACGCCGTACCGCGCGGCCGCAAATGCTAACGTCGGCCACCAAATTAGCTCGGCCCGTACGCAAGGACTATTGCATCTACCCAGAGTTTTACGCATGCTGAGAAACAATTCCCATAACCTCGGCCAGGACAGGCTTCGAACCCTGTCTTGTGACCGACGGCCCGAACACAGGAGGAGCAATGAAACACTTAACTCTGATTCTGGCAGCCACGACAGCGCTCGCTTTCGGAGGATCGACTTTTGCTCAGCGTTCGCATCCCAGCCCCGGCGGACCGCCGGCTGGCAGAGGAGCAGGGAACGGCTCCGGCACCAAGGCAACACATGAGGGTGGCGAGCCTGTCGTTCACAACGACGTGTCGCATGGTTCGCCGAATGAAGTGCTGAGTCATAACCACGCGATCGGCGGCAAGATCCAAACGCTTACCGGTCAGGATGCGCACACGGCGTGCGGAGGCTTTAAGAACATCGGACAGTGCGTGGCTGCCGCGCACGTGGCGAAAAACCTGAACATCCCCGGCGGCTTCGACGCGCTGAAGGCCAAACTTACTGGCAGCGGCTCGGTGAGTCTGGGCAAAGCGATCAAGCAGCTGGCGCCGGATGCCGACGCCAAGACGGAAGCGAAGAAGGCCAACAAGGAAGCTTCGGAAGATTTAAACGAGACCTAAGCGAAATTCCCATTTTGCTGGCCTGTCAAAAACAGTAATCCCACCACAGCGTCCGGTTTTGTGAAGCTCGCAAATGCGAGCGGCCGGGCCCTGCGGTGGGAGATTACCGCACCTATTTGTTTTGCTTAGTTGGCGCGATGCTGTGCTCCCGACCGCAACATGCGGCCCAGGTCCACGCTCACCCCGAACGAAAAACTGTTCAACTGCAGCGGTACGCTGCGGCTGTAGTCCACTTCAAAGTCCAGCAACGCAACGGGCTTGAACTCCACTCCCGCGTTGAAACCATCGTCACGCACCAGGTCCGCGCTTCCGGCCTGCACGCTGGCTAGCGTGTAACCGCGGCGGTTGGTGGATTTCCCGTTCGCGGCGCACTTCGCAGCCGAGGAGCAGCGAAACACTTTGCTGATCACCGTCTGCGGTCCCCACGGCGCGACATCGTAGAACGATGCCGTCAGGCTGAATTTACCGGCGTCGAATTCCGCGCCGGCTTCAAATTGCGCGTTGTAACCGAAGGTAGTGAACGGACGATGAAAATATTTGGTGTCGTTAATGGTATTGCCAACGCCCAGGTCCACGAAGGGCGTGAAATTGTTGAAGCCGTGCTCGAAGTGATTTCCCCAGTTCCAGGTGGCGTGGCCGGTGCTGAAGCCTTTTTTAATGTCGCCGGTGGGCGCGGTCAGGTGGATGGTGGAATTGTAATTCAGCGTGGTTGCCGGGAAATTAAACTTCAGGTCGGTGAACAAGCTGCCAAAACCTGTGCCCGAAACTGCGCCCGGATTGTTCTTCTTGATGGACGTCGGTGTGCCGACAAAGTTGTAGGGAATCCCCACGTCCACGCCAAAGTGACGCGAGATGTTGTAACCAACGGCGCTGCCGAGATCAAAAACGGTGCCATCACCGCTGGTGCTGCCTTCAAAGCGGGTACCCAGCGTCCAGCCGGGAGTAAATCCGTCCGCCGGTTTTGCCGGTGGCCAGTTCACCGCAGGGCTCGCGCTCTGCGCCCAAGTGGTCGAACCGCAAAATATCGCAAGCAGCAGAATCAAAGGCGCAACCCGCGAAAATACCGGAATAAATCTATAAGTACCGAAATATCGATTGAGATGTAGCAATTTGTTGCCCCCTAATGGCTTTCCCTTGGGAAAACCGAAATATGGCTCGAAATGTTCGAAGTCCTGGAAAACCCTTCGAGGTGAGGATCGTCAGATCCGCTAACGTATGCCGTTCCTCATCGAGCTCCATGCACAGTGTAAGAGCTGTGAACGTAGTGGCCACTGCCAGCGAGGTACTGCCATAGCCAAATGCTTAACTGTACGAATGGACATGTCGCTCTCCCGACACACTCGTAGTCCTGGAAACCTGCCACACCAAATTTTCAGCTACGCTTGTAGTTGGTAGTCTTTAGATTGGAGCGGACTATGAAATCGACGAAATGGATGTTTATAAGCGCGCTGGGAGTACTTACTCTTAGCGGCAATTTTGCCCTGGCCCAGGGTCATGGGCACGGAAATGGCAACGGCAACGGAAAAGGCCACGACAAACAGGAAGATGACGGCGACAACGGCGGTGGTAAGGGCAAGCACTACGAGAAACACTATTACAAGACCCACGATCGCGAAGCCGTTCGTGGATGGTACGTCGAACATGAAGGCAATCTGCCGCCCGGATTGGCCAAGCGGGATCAGTTACCCCCCGGATTACAGCGGCAGCTCGACGAGCGCGGCACGCTTCCTCCCGGCCTGCAGAAACGTCTGCAACCCGTACCGCAGGAATTGGAGGTCCGCCTGACGCCGCCGCCGCCTGAATGCACACACGTCTTGATTGGCGGGAACATCGTGCTGCTGAATCGCCGGACCAATATAGTTGTCGACGTATTTCACTACTAGGAATATAGCTCCGCAGATCCTACGAAAAGAATGAGAGGCGGGCGCTAACGCTACCCGCCTCTTTTCCATATACCTGTCTCTTATACACATCT
>CAXMLS010000785.1:0-2871 GCA_964194235.1 uncultured bacterium
GATGTGTATAAGAGACAGGACTTGTTCTGCGCATGACCGTCCAAATTGAAAATTCCCAACGCTACTATTGCAATGACCGACGCAAGCAAATTACGGCGCAGCATAATTGTTCCTCCTCGAAACCGCAGAGAGTAGCACAGCATGTGGCAATAAATTCCAATGAATAGCCGGAACTTGCTAAATCAACCGAAGGCAAAGACATCATCATCGGGCCCATTCTTTCGAGGGTGCCCCGAAAAATGTCCGCACGAAGCTGTGCTCAAATTTGCGCGAAGCGCAGTATAATTCGCGCGCATGGCACTGGCTCCCGGCTCGCAACTTGGTCCGTATCAAATTGTAGGCCCGCTGGGCGTTGGCGGAATGGGCGAAGTTTATCGCGCCACGGATTCCCGTCTGCGCCGTGAAGTGGCCATCAAGGTAGTTCCCGACGGCACCGCGAGCGACCCGCAGCGCATGGCCCGCTTTGCGCGGGAAGCGCAATTTCTTGCGGCCCTGAATCATCCGAACATTGCAAGCATTTATGGATTCGAAGAATCTTCGAACAAGCATGCGCTGGTCATGGAACTGGTCGAAGGGCCTACGCTTGCCGACCGCATCACGCAAGGCTCCATTCCTCTGGAAGACGCGCTGCCCATCACCCGGCAAATCACCGAAGCACTCGAATATGCGCATGACCGCGGCATCGTGCATCGCGACCTGAAACCCGCAAACATAAAAATCAAGCCGGACGGCACGGTAAAAGTTTTGGATTTCGGCCTGGCCAAAGCGTTATCGGATGATTCAAGCAACGCGGACATCTCCAATTCTCCGACACTTACCGCCGCCGCGACAAAAGCAGGTTTGATCCTGGGCACCGCCGCATACATGGCGCCCGAACAAGCGCGCGGAAAAACTGTCGACCGTCGCGCGGACATCTGGTCCTTCGGCACGGTGTTCTTCGAGATGCTCACCGGGAAAGTGGCCTTCAAAGGGGAAACCATCTCCGACACATTAGCCGCAGTGATTCGCGGTGAACCCGACTGGACGTTGCTTCCCGCCGGTGTGCCATTTAGCGTTCAGCAAGTAATTCGCCGCTGCCTGAATAAGGATGCGCGCCAGCGATTGCAATCCATCGGCGAAGCGCGCATCGCGATTGAAAACATCACGGAAGGGCGCGACGCCACCTTGAGCGGCTCTGGCAGCGGGATGGGTCTCAGCGGGATCAGTGGCGCGATGCCTGGCTCATCCATTTCACCGGCAAAGGAAAATCGCGTCCTTAAAATAATTGCGGGAAGCGCCTTGGCGGTGCTGCTGGTGGCCGCGGGATTTTTGCTGGCCAGCATGTTGCGTCACGACAACAGCGCCAGTACCTCAGCAATCCGTTTCGCGATTGAACCGCCATCCGGAACCGCGCTCAGCTCCCTGAACCATCGCACGCTGGCCATTTCTCCCGACGGAAATCGTATCGCCATCGGCGCAAGCACCTCCGACGGCCCTCGGCTTTACCTCCGCGAGCTAAATACCTCGACAGCCGTTCCAATCTCCGGCTCTGAAGGCGCTGCGGATCCGGAGTTTTCACCGGACGGCAAGTGGCTGGCGTTTTTTGCTGGCGGAAAACTGAAGAAAGTTGCACTCGATGGCGGGGTGCCGCAAAGCATCGCCGACGGTATCGTCGACCCGCAAGGCGTGAGTTGGGGAGCGGATCATTTTATTTATTACGCACCGGCGGTAAATTCCGGAATTCAGCGCGTGAGTGACAGCGGAGGAACTCCCGAGGCGGTAACCAAACTGCAGCCGGATAAAGGTGACCTCGGGCACGTGTCGCCGCATATTCTGCCGGGAGAAAAAGTTTTGTTGTTCACGGTATTGTCCGGCGGCAACGTGGACGATGGTCCGATCGTGGCGCAGCACATCGGTTCCAATGAACGAAACGTTGTGGTCGCGAAGGGATTCGACGCCCACTTTTTCCCTCCCAACCATTTGCTGTACGTGCGCGCCGGGATTTTATCCGCCCTGGAATTTGATACGGAAAAACTTGTAGCCAGCGGCTCGGGCGTGCCGGTAGTTCAGGATGTCCTCATGCATCCAGGATCGGGATCCTCGCAATACGATCTTTCGCGCAACGGCACGCTGGTTTATGTGAACGGCGGAAAGCAGGCTACGGAAAACAACCTGGTGCTCGCCGAGCACGATGCCAAGGTGCAGCCGTTACCGGTGAAACCGAATCTCTACGAGGCACCGCGATTTTCTCCCGATGGAAAAATGGTGGCGCTCACGGTTCGCCTGCCCGATCCGGATATCTGGATCTACGATCTTGAACGCGGCGCGCTACGACGCATCACCTTCGCTCCGGGAGTAGACGAGCTGGCAATCTGGTCGCCGGACGGAAAACGTATCGCATACGCTTCCAACGGCAGGCAGCAGGCTTTTGTGCTTCCCGTGGATGGCAGCAGGCCGGAGCAGTCGTTGATGAAGAACGAAGGGCACTTCCATTTGCAGTCGTGGTCGCCCGACGGAAAAATTATCGCTTACGAGCGCGTGGGAGATTCCGGGCAATACGAGATCTGGATGCTGCCTCTAGAAGGCGACCGCAAACCGTACTCCTATCTCGCATCGCAGTTTCGCATGAATCAGCCGGCGTTTTCCGTGGACGGCCACTGGCTCGCGTACACGTCCAACGAATCAGGACGCGGCGAAGTTTACGTGCAGCGCTTTCCGGGACCGGGAGAAAAAATTCAGGTGTCGACAGAGGGCGGCAGCAATCCGGAGTGGTCCCGCGATGGACGGCAGTTGGTGTATGAGAACTCTGGAACGCTGTGGGCCGTTGAAATTTTGGTTTCGCCGTTCCGCGTCGGCAAGTCGCGCGTCCTGTATCCTGTCTCTTATACACAT
>CAXMLS010000786.1:0-6149 GCA_964194235.1 uncultured bacterium
CTCTGGGTGTGGAAGGAAGATCCGTCGGACATAATCACGAAATCGACGCGTCGATCGAATCCATGCAGGTGAAAAAGTCCAGCCGTCCGTTCCGTCGAGCTGCGCGTGGGCGCACGTAAGCTTCGCACGCCCGCTGGAAAATCATCGAAGACACGTGATGCCAAATCCAAAACGATGTAAGGTCCCCCGCTTCAACCCCTTCCAGGCGAGTCATTCCCCAGAGCACGCACAGGTGCAGAGATCTTTGGCGCGACGTATTCGAGCCATCCGTTAGCCTCCAAGTTTTTCCAGTTTTGTCGAGGTTTTCGAAAGCCACCGCAACCGTCAGGTGCCATTCGCAAGAACATTGTATTTTCATTAGCGTCGAGGATTCTTATTGTAGAACGCCCACAACACTCCGCCGACCCAAACCACACTGTCTCACCACGTGCCAACGCGCAAAATCAGACCGGAAGTAACGCGCACTCCATTTGCCGCATGAATCTGGTCCACATCTCCTAACCAAGCGTGTGTGTATTCGAGATAAGCCACTCGCCACGCAAAGGCACGGTCAAAAACGATATCCAGCCAATAGATCCAAGAACCGTGTGCAGAATTCCCGCAAGCATCACAAAACTGAATGCCTATGCCGCGCGTGAAACCGTCTTCCCTCGTTGGAGCTATCGTCATCCCATACCAAAGGGCGAGAATCCGAGCGGCACAGAAACCGGCCTGACAACTGCTCTTCACTACTTCTCTTATTGGCAGCCAATTTTGTCGTAGTCACGTGCCGTTAACAAATAGTCCGTATGCTGGTCGGCTGCCGGCGGGCTGCAATCCGCGTACGGGCCTGCGGCATGGCTCACCCGAACTGATTGTTAGTGTACTTCAACATTTCATTACTTTGTCGTGCGCGAAATCTTGTATTCGACTCAACGAGGTCCATTCATGACTCCTAAACAGAAAAAATCAAAGGCGATGGTAAAGGCGATCCTTGAAGCGGTCAACGACAAGGAACTACAACGTGAAATTACAAACGATGTGCGGAAAATAATGAAACAGACGACGGCTGTTAAGAAAAAGAAAGGAAAAAGCCCTAACACCAAAGTAGGTTAGAACGACATGTCCAACAATTGCGATTCGGTGGCAGTCTGGCGAGAATATTGCAGTACGGGGACCCAAGAGCACCCTGGCCACTATGGCCGGTGTGAACGACGAGCAAAACGTTGAGCGGAAGTTCGCTCGAGCCACATTCGTTCTTCGTCAGGTTCTTATTTTCATGCGACCGCATAGGGGAGCTTGGCCGAACATCAATCGACAAACACAATGCGCGGTGAATCTAAACTAATTAATAGATTGAGGTCTTCTGCAAGACCGTATCGGACGAAAGAGTGATAACGAAATGGTCGAGGCTAAGTATCTGCTGGTTCCCGATAGCGGCAGGACACCCCTTCAGCGGCTCAATGACGCACTGAAAATTGACAATGAGTTCTCCCAACTCCTTCAATAGGCTTTGCCAGATTTCTTCATAATAAGTTCTGAGAGCTCTTCGTATTGATCGGTGGCAATGAAGTCCACGCCTGCGGCGATCGCGGCGGTCCACCGTTTTGCGACAGCATCGCGAGAGCCGAAGTTGTAGTTGCGAAACCACCCGAAACTGCTCAGCTGGGGAACTGGCACCCCATCAAGAGTATAAAAACGGATCCACAGACCCTGCTTGTGCGCATATTGAACCAAACCGCGCAGCCGCTCCTCCTTGGTGGGTGTCCATTCGCCCGCTTTCGATGGACCTCCGGCCTCAACCACTCCCCAGAAGTTGTTCCACCACCGGTGGTAATTGTCTGCCGGTAAGGGTTCAATCACTTCCGGGGTGCCCAGGGGCGCCTCTTGATGAGTTGGCGCTGCTCCAAAAACGAGCAGATGCTGACCGTAGGGTACTTGATCATAGAAAACCTTCTTTTGCGCGTCGGATTCACCCGTCAGCACCAGGACAGGCCGCAGATCGAGCTGAGCGACGATTGTAATATCTGGTGACTTGGGCGCAGTGGTGAGCCAGTCCTGGTATTCGCGCAATAGGGTCCAAATCGCTTGCAGGTGTTCCGGCTCTTCTGTTTTTACATCGAGGTTGAGAGTGATGATGGGCCAATCCCCATGATTACCTTCGTGGAGCGCACGCTCAACTCGAGAACGGATGCGCTCGAAAAAGTAATCACGCATGCTAGGCTCGGTGCCCTCCAATGGTTCACCGTGCGCGACGAGCGAACGCGATTGCTCTGTTTTTGGGTCTTTGTACCAGTAGAGATCTTGCTCGATGGCGAGGGGCGTACCAGCGCTGAACGCCCGCTCTATTCGATCCCCCCACCACTCAAAATACGGATAACAGTTGTGGGCGTCCATCAAGACGCGGTGCCCGGGCGCAAAAGTTTTGTTGGATTGTTGACCCTCGGTGCTTTGGATCAGCAAGAGCAGCGCTCCTGCAAGAGCCAGCGTCATGCGGTGGAATGTGGCAGGCATAAGCGGTTTAGTTTTGCGCCTCCGATCAGAAGCGCACGCGGGCGGAGAGCTGCATCACGCGAGCGGGAAATGCGTCAGAGATTACGCCGAATCCGTCGTCTCCCCAAATCAATTGGGAGGGGTCTTTGTAGTTCGTGTGATTCAGAACATTGAACGCGTCGGCACGAATTCCCAAATGGAGTCGTTCCGTCAGCCCGAAGGTCTTGCTAAGACTCAGATCAATCGTGCCAAAGCGCGGTCCATGAGCAACGTTGCGCTGAGCGTTGCCCGGTGTCGAAGGGGCTTGCAAAGCAAACGCGGCAACATCGAGAAAGTGGAAACGGTCGGCGGAAGGATCGATTCCGGTGTTTGGGTTTCCTACGCGATTGGGTCGCAGATCGCCAAAATCGTTCGGGATATTGTCAAACGCGCCGTTTGCGCCGATGTCGAGACCAGTGTTGGGATCGGTTCCGGTGGGATCGAGGGAAACGTCGAGAGGTAGGCCAGAGCGCCAGGTCACAATGCTCGACACTTGCCAGCCGCCTACGAGGGCATCCGCGGCACGGCCCACGTTCGAGCCAAAAGTGCGCCCGCGTCCTAGCGGGAGATCGTAAATACCCGCCAGAGAGAAGCGATGCCGCGGCACTTGGCGCATGGGGCCGCGCTCGCATGAGAAGCAATCCTTCACTTGCGGCTCGCTGTCGGAGCCCCACGCCCCGGACTCGTCGATGGCACTGGCATAGGTGTAAGAACCGAGCAGGTAGAACCCTCTCTGAAATGTTTTTTCATATTTCAGTTCCAACGCATTGTAGTGAGATGTCCCTCGCGTGGTACCGGTATAAATTTGCGCGAAGTTCGGGAAGGGATAGTTGGCGGGATTTCCGGGATCTGCGCCGTAATTTGTCTGGTTGGCGTCGGAATTTGCTACCAGGCGATCTCCGTGATTTCCAACGTAGGCCATTTCAAATGTCGATCTTGCAGGCAAGGAAAGCTGCAAGGCAACGTTATATTGCTGTACGCGCGGAGTCTTCCAGTTCTTTTCCCGCGCGCGCAAATTTAATGTTGACGGATCGAACTGGGTAAGAATGTCGCTGGGTATGGGATCAGAAATTTTTAGCGGAGAGGTCGAACCCTGAGAATTTAAGGTCACCGAAACGAGCTGCGGCGGGTTCAGGGGGAGGTTCGTGTCGGACCCAAAAATATCTTCACCATTGTAGAAAATTCCAAAGCCGGCACGAAGCACCAGACGATTGGCAAGCAGTTGATACGCGACACCGAGACGGGGTCCCCAATCCTGCTTGTCTGGATTTACCAGATATTTATTCGAACCGGTGGCGTCTACGAGTTGCCCTTGCGCGAAATCGAAATTGATGTTGCGGTTAGGAGAGTCGCCATAATACGGCGTGGCGTACTCATAGCGCAGACCAAGGTTCAGACTCAGTCGCGGCGTGACCTTCCAATAGTCTTGCAGATATCCAGCCCAAACCTGCTGCAGTTGCCTGATTACCGGAACCGAGTTGATGGTGAACTGATCGTCAAGACCCAAAAACAAATCCCCGAGCGGATCGCCGGTAAATTTTCCCCGAAACCGATATTGCGGTGTGCGCCGCTGAATATCGACAAACTGATCGCTCTTAGCTCGAACCTCGAATCCGATTCGCAGCGTATGGGAACCCTTAGAGAGCGAAACGTTGTCCAAAAATCCGTAGAGGTGGGGCTTCTGAAACTGCGGGCGGAAATTGCGCGTACCGAGCTCCTGGTAGTTCGAAATCTGAATGCGTGGAAGGCCGCCGGCCTTCACAGTATCTTGCGGAATTCCCTGGAATCCAAAATCAGACGCCGTCGGGCCTGTTTCGGAAGTGTGAGCGAAGGTGGCGTACGTTTGGTAATAGCCAAACCGAAAGACGTTCACTAGCCTCGGTGACAGGGAGCGGGTCCAGCTGGCTCCCAAGCTTTGATTCCTATTGTATTGCAAACCGTTATTGCAATTTTGCGAGCCGCAATCGGCGATGTTTCCAGGAAAAATCGCACTGCGAAAGATATTCTGCTGCAAGAAGCTGTAGCGGAACGACAGCTGATCTTTGCTGGTCGCGTAGTAGTCCGAACGAATGTCGAACTTGTGGGTGTTTTCAGTGTCAGGTCGAACAGCACCATAATTCTCGATCGTCCGACCGCTCGCTACAACCGTGCCCGCGAGATTCGGGTCGGGGTAAAGCGCCACGATCTTTGCCCCCAGCGGGTCCCATTGCGACGAAGGAATTTGGTTGTTCGCGTAAGGCAGGCCTGTCGCTGGATCCATAACCGGCACCGGGAAAATACCCTGTTTTTCGTCCAGCGTGGGCACCGTCACTAAGTAGGTGTCCGAGAAATTCTCGTGAAATCCTTCGTAATCGCCGAAATAAAAGAGCTTGTCTTTGAGAATCGGCCCGCCGATAGTTCCGCCGAACTGATGCCAACTCAAATCCTGCTTGGGGAGTCCCGTCAAATTATTCAACCACGAATTTGCCGCCAGCGTCTTGTCTCGGTTGAAATACCAACCGGAACCGTGAATGTCGTCCGTACCGGACTTAAGAGACACGTTGATGACCGCGCCGGCCGAACGACCAAACTCGGCCGAATAGCTGTTCGTCTGCACTTTAAATTCGTTAAGTGCATCCGGAGAAGGCCTCACGACCTCAGAGGAAAGGGACTGCGCGTTGGTCGTGCCCTGATTATTGTCGAAGCCGTCAAGAAGGAAATTATTTTGGGTCTGGTAGTTGCCATTGGCCACGAACCAATCGGGGCCGCGGGTAACGGGGTTCAGGTCGGTAGCCACGGTCACACCGGGAACGAGCAGGGCAAGATCCGTATAGCGCCGGGCTTGCAAAGGTAGCTCCACAGCAACCTCGCCTTGGAAAACTTGACCGAGCGTAGCTTGTTCCGTTTGCAGAGGTGGAGTGGCAGCGATCACTTCAATCGACTGATCCGCGGAAGCTACTGGAAGCTTTACGGCAAGGAAGCGCCGCTCATCTACATCCACACTCACATCCGTGGTTCGGACCGTCTTGAATCCCGCCATGGTGGCTTCGATTGCATATACACCTCGTTGTATGGGGTCAAATGTCGCGTAGCCGTCTGTTTCGGTAGTTTTCAGAAAATTAACGTTGGTGTTGAGACGGGTGACCGTTACGGTAGCGCCAGTAATCGCTCCCCCCTGAGCGTCCGCAACCTCGACACGCAGAGAACCACTGTCGGTTTGCGCGCGGGCAGACATACTTATGGTGAGCGTCAGAACCGCCATGACGCATACGGGAAACAGGCTTAAACAGGTGGGACGCAATAAAACTTTGGATAGTTTGTACACTGGAGGTTGGCTCCGTCCTTAGAAGGATGCTGCGGGAAGAAACATAAGCCGGCCAGCAATGCGAGGACATTTACGGACAGTGAATTTCTCATGACAGGACGTGCGTCAGCTTATGAAGGTGCTTGGTAGCTACCTGGAAACGGTTACCAAGAACCGCTGCGAATTTGTTTCGTTAGCTGCCTGTGTAACGAGCAAGTCCGAGAAAATAGGCAAACCTTGATGCCAGGTTGTTAGTTGATCATCGAAATGTTGACTTGCATCAGCTCCGACGGGGGAGTACAAGGAAGGTGTCGGGAGAGCAGAGGTCAGTATGGACCCTGTCTCTTATACACAT
>CAXMLS010000787.1:0-6064 GCA_964194235.1 uncultured bacterium
GATGTGTATAAGAGACAGCCCTAAGGATGCCCTCAGGCTGGCTGCCCGCGTGCACTTCTCTTCCCCGGATTCGTTCGGGAGATTTACGCTGTGCAAAAAAAAGTGCTCATCGTCGATGACTCGCCGTCGGAAGTGCGGTTGATGCACGGGCTTCTGGAACGCGAAGGTTATCGGCCCGTCGGACTAAACGACGCCGCGCGTATCGAGGAAACCATTGTCTCGGAGCGTCCGAACGTAATTTTGCTGGATGTGATCATGCCCGGTAAAAACGGTTTTCAGGTATGCCGCGAATTAAAAGGCAACGACGATTTTAAAGCTATTCCGGTGATTCTGGTCACTTCGCGCAACACTCCCAGCGACAAATATTGGGGAGAGCAACAAGGCGCTGATGCCTACGTGACCAAACCTTTTACACCGCAGGAATTGCTCACCGCGGTCCGACGGTTCGCATGAACACCTTTCGTATAGATGTCACGGAGCATTGCTGAACGATGAACCCTTTCCTTCATCTGGAACCTCTCTCCGCCGACGAGAGCACCGGTAGCCTGCTCGAAGCGCTGGGTCCGCTGGAACAGCGGCAGCCGCAATCGCAGTATTGCGTATTTCGAAGCGGGCGCGAACGTTTGTGTTTGCCGGTTTTGGATGTCGAAGAAGTGCTGGACTGGCCGCTCTTGACGAAAGTGCCGCTAAGCCCCGCGTATCTGATTGGCATATTTAATTTGCGTGGCTCGATCGTGCCGCTCGTCGACATCGCCATGACGGAAGGCCGGCGGGCAGGTTTGTTGCCGAGGCATGTAGTGGTCGCTTCTGTTCGCATGGAAGCCGGGCAAGAAGTTTTGCGCGTGGGCATCGCTGCCGACGAAGTCATCGGGACATATTCGGTGAACAGCGACGAAGTGCTGGAGCAAGCGCCGGAAAACGTGCCGCATTGCATCGGCATGCTGCGCCATGATGACCGGCTCGCGCTGGTAATCGATTTGCGCAAGCTGCTGGAAGTTTTTCCGGGACCAAGTATTTGAGTTTGTACGTTGGTGATCGCGAAAGATTTGACGAAAGCCCGCTTTAGATATCTGGAGGAAGTATGAAATCGCGACTGAGTTCTACAATCTGGACACTGGTGGTGCTGAACGCCATCGTTCTGCTCGGTGTGCTAGGACTGGCGTATACCGCCGGAAAACAATCGACTGGATTGTCGCTCTTCGACGTCGGGGCTTTGCCGACCGGCGCCTCGGGACCACTCCTGCTGGCGCTGTCGTTAGCGCTGGTGACCATCGTGCTGCTGGCGTGGCGATTGGGCGGACTGGTCGCACCGGTAAATGAATTGGCACAATTTTCCGAGCGACTGGCTGTCGGCGATCCCCGTGCGCACGCAGACGTCACGGCGACCAATGAACTTGGCCTCATCGCGGAAAATTTGAATCGCGCGGTGACCAAGATGTCCAAAGCGGCCAGCAATCAGGACGCCAGCGACGCCTTGCAGCGTAGCATCACGGAATTGCTGACCGTAATCAACCAGGTGGCGCGTGGAGATTTGTCGTTGCGCGGCAAAGTCACCAACGACGCGCTCGGTAACGTCGCGGACTCCGTGAACTACATGCTCGACAACTTCACGAAAGTTCTTGAGCGCGTGCGCAAAGCCGCCATGGAGGTTACGGTGTGCTCCAACAACATTCTCGTCGCCGCCGACGAAATGCAGGCCGGCGCCACGCAACAGGATCAGGAAATTACCAATACTTCCAGCGCCGTTGAAGAGCTGACCGTTTCCATGAAACAGGTTTCCAACAACGCGGAAGCCAGCGCTGAAGCCGCACGCCGCGCATTGGATGCCGCGGAACAAGGCAATCGCGCGGTACGCGACACCCTCGAAGGTATGCAGCGAATTCGTTCTTCGGTGCAGGCCACTGCCAAGAAAATCAAATCCCTGGGCGACCGCTCGCTGGAAATTTCCGAAATCATTAACGTCATCAACGACATCACTGAACAGACCAACTTGCTGGCCTTGAACGCGGCTATCGAAGCGGCGCGTGCAGGCGATGCTGGCCGCGGGTTCGCGGTGGTTGCCGATGAAGTTCGCAAACTTGCGGAACACAGCCGCAGTGCCACGAAAGATATTGCAGCACTCATCAAAGCCATCCAGGCGGAGACCAACGAAGCCGTGGTGGTCATGGAAGAAGGCACCAAGGAAGTGGAAAGCGGCGCGGCGCTGGCCGATCAAGCAGGCCGCGCGTTGGATGCGATTTCCACCGTCGTGCGGCAGTCCGCGGAACTGGTACAGGAAATTTCCCTGGCATCGAAACAGCAGGTGCGCGGCACGGAAGGCGTGGCGCACGCGATGCAAATCATTTCCAGCATCACCAGGCAGACTTCGCAAGGCACACGCGGAACGGTGGCCACGGTCAGCCAGTTGGTGAAACTCTCCGATCAACTGAACGATGGCTTGGCGCAATTCCGCGCATCGTCAAAGCCGGATACAGGCTCGAAGGAAGAATCGGAGCGGCCGGTTCCGGTTGGCGCATCGCGGTAAATATTTCCTGCTCCGGCGAACGCCAGAGCTGAAACGGGATGACCCAGCGTGAGAACCGCGAATCACATCGAAGCTGCAGAGCTCGCCGTCAGCGAACATGAGTTGAGCGAGATCCGCATGCTGATCGAAGAACGCACTGGCATATGCTTCGATAAATCGCGCGAGCGATTCTTCGTAGGCCGAGTGCGCGAACACCTGCAGGCTCGCGGGTACGATCGCGGTACGGACTTCCTACGCGTGATTCGCAAGGCTAACGTGGAATACGAGGCGCTTCTGGAACGGCTGTTGACCCAGGAGACCACATTCTTCCGCTATCCGGCGGTATACGAAGCTTTCGAAAAGCGCGCGCTTCCGGAATTGCACGTGAAAAAGTTCTGGAAGAATCCGCGCACTTTGCGCATCTGGAGCGCCGGCTGCTCTACCGGCGAAGAGCCTTACTCGATAGCCATCACCATAGCCGATGCCCTGTCCTTCGCGGACGCGTGGAATGTGGAGATCCTGGCCACCGATGTGGGACGCGTTGCTTTGAAACACGCGGAAGCCGCAGTTTATTCCGGCCGCAGTATTTCCAGCGTGAGCGAGAAACAGCTAGCAGCGCACTTTGTTCCAGTGAAGAACGGGATGCAGGTGAAACCGAGATTGCGCAAGATGGTGTCTTTCACCCAAATGAATTTGGCCAGCGCCGTCTACGTTGGGCGCATGGACGTGATCTTTTGTATGAACGTGTTGATTTATTTTTCCGAAGAGCGCCGGCGTGCGCTGGTGCAGCGTTTCTACGACACGCTAGAGCCCGGCGGCTATTTATTCCTGGGCCATTCCGAATCGATTTCGAAGATGACCGTCAAGTTTCAAGCCATCGTACTGAATGACTGCATTCTGTACCGCAAGCCCACTGCTGAGGAATTGCAGAAATCCGAGCTCGTTGCAGAGGGACGCGCGTGAGTACCGAGCAACGTGAAGGCGTCGAAATGTTCCTGCAGGAAGCTTCTGAGCACCTGCAGTACCTGCGCGAATATGTCAGCGTGCTACAGGAAGTGGAACCGCGCCACGAAGACCTGGAGCGTTTGTATATTGCCGCTCATACTCTGGGCGGAACATCAGGCAGCTACGGATTCCCGTACTTTTCCGAAATTGCTTTAAAACTGGCGCACGTTTTCCAATATGCGCTGCATGCCACCCTGGGCGATGAACTCCACGGCCCGCTCGCCGAATTTCTCTCCGACGGAATCTCGCTGCTTGAGGCCGATTTGTTGGAAATCAGCGAACACAACACCGAGAACGCGGAAGACATTCGTGTGTTTAAAGAGCGGTATCGCTTCGCCTTTCCGGAAGAAGCATCGGAGCCGAATTACGCTTCACCCGCGTCTTCGGCGAATGCGGAACTTAATACGACGGGTGAGGCCGCCGCTAGTTTCGGGACCGGATCGTATTTCGACCTGCTGTCTCGCGATGACGAAGTGCCCGGCGAAGTTTTGGAATTTTTCCAGCCTGAAGCCGAAGAGCACCTGCAGATCGTCAGCGACTGTCTGATTTCGCTCGAAGGCAATAATAATCCGGAAGAGATCAATAAGCTTTTCCGCGCCATTCACACACTGAAGGGTTCTTCCGCGCAAGTAGGGCTGAAGCGACTGGCGGGAATCGCCCATCGTGTTGAGGATCTTATCGGACGCCTGCGCGAAGGTGAAATCGAACCGTCGCCCGCAGTGGTTGACCTCTGCCTGGAATCTGTGGACGTATTGAAGAAAACGCTTCACAAGCAGTGGAACGATGAACTGGAAATACGCGCGGGAGTCGATTCCCTGCTCGGCCGCATCGCGGAATTCGCGCCCATAGATCCGCACGAAAGCGATGTCACGGGAACCCCGGGCCTTGTCGCCGCGGCACCTTCAGATATTTCCGCCAATGAAGTAAAGGCAGAGACGAAAACGCTTACCGCACCAAAACAGAAGTTTGTGAGCCCTGCCGCCGCGGTCAAGTCCGTACGCATCGCGCTGGACCGCCTCGACCGCATGATGAACACGGTCGGCGAACTGGTCATCAACCGCACGCGGATGGTTGGCCGCGTCGCCGAGCTCGAAAAGCTGGTCGACACCTTGAGCTTTTCGAAAGAACGGCTGCAAGGGAAAGTTGCCGAATTCCAGGAGAAATACGAATTTAATCGCATCAGTTCGCAACGGAACCCCAGCGAATGGAGCACCGCCTCCACGCCGCAACGGCTGACCAGCGCGGCCGCCGGGGACACTTCTTTCTGGTCGGAGTTCAGCGAGCTGGAAATGGATCGCTACGACGATTTTAACATTCTGTCGCGCTCCATGGTGGAAATATCCGCGGACGTCAATGAGGTGCTGTCGCAGCTGCAGGGATTCATTGGCCGTGTGGAAGGCGACATCGACGAATTCACCAAACTCGCGCACCACCTGCAGGATGAATTTACCGCAGCGCGCATGGTGCCGATTGGGACGCTCTATTCACGATTATCTCGCGCCGTTCGCGACGCTGCGAAATCCGCCGACAAACAGGTGGACCTCGACCTGTCTGGAAGCGAAACGGAGCTGGACAACAGCATCATCCAGCAAATATCTGATCCGCTCGTTCATCTCGTACGCAATTCCGTGGCACACGGCATCGAGTCAGCGCAAGAGCGGGCGGCTGCTGGTAAGCCGGAACTCGGCAAAGTCAGCCTGCGCGCCTATCATCGCGGCAATCACATTTACATCGAAGTTCAGGATGACGGTGGCGGCATTAATTATCAGCGCGTCCGGCAAAGCGCGATCGAGCGTGGATTGGTTTCGCAAGAAACCGCCGATCGTCTTACCGAACGCGAGTTGCGGGACATGTTGTTCCATCCCGGCTTCTCTACCGCACCAGTCAAGACCGAGCTGGCAGGCCGCGGGGTGGGACTCGACGTGGTGCGCGCAAATCTCAACGCGCTGAACGGGGAAATCGAAATCGATAGCATTGCCGGTGCGGGAACCAAATTCACGCTGAAGGTTCCTCTGACCTTAATTATTTCAGCTGCGCTGTTTGTGCGTTGCGGAGCGACCACGTTCGCACTTCCACTCGCAGTCGTTGAAGAGATTCGCCGTTTGCGTTCCGACGAAATTGAAGAGGTCGGCGGGAAGCTGTTGACCAAGGTCCGCGATGTGGTCACGGAAGTCGTCCGTCTCGACAGCTATCTCGGACTGCCACCGCTCGAGGCCGTGAACGGTTACTTCCATATGGTTGTGGCTAACGCGGGAAATCGCCAGATAGGCCTGGTTGTGGAAGAAGTCGTCGGTAAAGACGAAATCGTGATCAAGAATCTCGGCGAATATCTGCGCCGGATAAAATTATTTCCCGGAACGACTATTGCGCCAGATGGCAGCTTGATTCTGCTGGTGGATTTGAATCGCATGGTCGCCACGGAACCCAGTGAACGTCGCGCTTTGTATGCCAGCGCCAGCGCTGCGCGCGTATTTGCTCCGGGATCCGCAGCCGTCGCACGCGGAACGATTCCTACCGAAGCCATCGATCGTGTTACACCTGTCTCTTATACACATC
>CAXMLS010000788.1:0-5737 GCA_964194235.1 uncultured bacterium
TCCGCCGCCGGGCGGCTTCGTTCAAACGGGCCACTCGGAAGTTATGGGCAGGACGGGCTCACGACGACGCCGGTCAGAGTGCTTGTGGGAAACTCATTGCTATTGAGTTGTGCTCACGCTCCGATCTCCTCGACGAGACGGCTTGAAAGCTGACTCAAGCCATCTCTGAAAAATCAGTTTCCCTCTAACAACCCGACTGGTCAGAGCCACGCCTGCGCGAACGACAGAATTTCGTGACGAATTATTGACAACTAGTCGATCCCGCTGTTTAGCCAACGCATTTATCTCATCAAGCAGTAAGGGGTCCACGCTTTTCCTGAAGGTATTCCATTGATTTGACGCGTGCACACTGTCGTAGCCCCTAGTTTTCAGGTGACCAGCCGTGAATCTGTAATCTCGCACAATTCTTAAACCCCTGCGCTTGGCTACAGCGCCAACTAGATAGTCGATGCCCCATCCCAATTTGTTGATACTAGGATCCATCGCGGGTGTGTTCTTGATAACCTCGGCGGAAATCGCCCAAAACGAACAATCTGTAGTGGGAACTTCGTAAACCCCCTCACTCACTCGGTCCAGAGATTCCCTACGGAAGACATGAGGGTTAAAGTTTAGATTGGGCGCGTATATTCCTACCCCAAAATTACTAATCTGGTTGACACATTCGGAAAGCATCGACCCCAGATTAGTGGGCCAGATGTCGGCTTGGACGTGCAGAAAAATATCTGCGTCGAATATTTGAAGGGCAACATTCCATTGGTCGGTGAAGTAACCGTTATTGCCGATGTGGTGCCAATGTGGGTGGCGAATTCTGAGGCTATCATCCGAATTAATCACTCTAACGTCGCAATGCTGCCGGAACGCCGCCTCCAACTCTGCGGCGTGCTGTTTCTTTCCCGGCCAGTTAAAAATAAACGCCTGAATTCTCACGGTAGGTTATTGCCCGCGGCGTCGCCGAGTGTGGGTCGGTATCCTACGCATTCTTGGGATGCGAAATGTCTAGACGCTCCAACAGAACTATTCTCACCATCCATCATTACGTCTTTCTGTGTCGAAGAGAAGTTCTCACCATCGACCGATGTGAATGGCTTTAGAATTTCCAGCATTCTGCGTTGGTAACGTATTTGGTTTGCGACAAATTCAATGTGCGAGCGAGAAGTTAAAATTTTCGCACTCCGCCTGATAAGATCCATCTCCAAAACCGAATGTGTTGGATCAATTTGCCCATTGGTTAGACCCATTCACGGAAGCAAGTCATGGTTAGTGACCGTACCGAAGCGAAAGCCTGGTTGCTATCCGGTATTCCGGGTAGAAATAAGCCTTACTTACCGTGGTACGAGCATCTGGATCACGGGGCGACGACCTATCAAGTATTCGTGTTTGTGAGGTTCGACACAGTCGGCGCTCTTTAAACGAGGTAATCCGGGTCCCAGGTACCATTTAGCCTGCTACACTATCTCAGAAGGTTTCGGAGGATTCATGGACAGAAACGTCAAAGCTACGAAACCTGGCATCGCCCAGAAAATTATCAAGTCGCCGCTCACCCAGGAACCGGAAAAGGCCGAGATTGCCGTCGAAGGCGCCGACGACTTATATCGAGAAATCCGCATCGAAAATACCTTGGAAAATGAGAAGGGCGAGAAGGTCAAGCTGAAGCCTGACGCGCATGTTGTGATTACGGTGGAAGCCGACGCAAAAGAGACGATCGCTACCTCTGAGAAGTAACTAAATGCGATTTTTTCCTGCGAACTAGCAGAGCCTCTAGAGGAATCCACACTACCAATCGCGTCCACTGTGTTTTATGTCTACCCCCTAATTTAACCTTGAGACCCGAAGGAGCAGTCTTTGCGAATACTTGTCGCCGACGATCATGAGGCTGTCAGGACGGGCGTTCGCTCCGTCTTAACTTCTCATGCAGACATCGAGATTTGCGGAGAGGCTTCCAATGGGAAGGAAGCGGTGAAGAAAGCGCGGGAGCTAAAACCCGATCTCATTATCCTCGATGTCACTATGCCGATACTGGGCGGCATGGGCGCGGCTAAACGAATTAAAGCGTTTTTGCCAGAGTCTTTAATTCTCTTTTTTTCCATGCACGACAGCAAGGCTCTCGTGCAAGAAGCCAAGTTGCTGGGCGACGGATTGGTAATCAAGAGTGAAGCGAGTTCGACGCTCTTGAACGCCGTGGATGCTCTTCGTAGAAGGCAGACTTTCTTTCCTAATCACATCGCATCAAACTGATTCTCCCCGTACCTCTGTTTTCAGCCCTCGTTGACTTCGCGTTTGTCCCCTCATAACATAGACGCCAAATGGCGGACTCCGAATCACTCCTCGGTCAGACCATCTCTCACTACCGCGTTCTTGAAAAACTTGGTGGCGGCGATATGGGTGTCGTCTACAAAGCTGAAGACACACGCCTCCAACGCTTTGTCGCTCTTAAAATTCCTTCCCGGTGACGTAGCCAGCGACGCGACTGATGGCCTTGAGCCGAACGAAGACTGCCCTTCGAGAGCGGTTTGAATTGGAAATCGCCTGGCACGCCCACGCCAAGCAGAACCGTTACAGCTTCAGGCCTAAACACCCTAAAGAGAATCCTGACACAACCCTGCTGAAGGTTCCGGCCCGGCGGAGCCGGAGGAGATCCTCGAATTTGCGGGATGTGCGGGATGTGCGGGATGTTAAAGCCTAAACCTTAGAATTTTTCCTAATTTGTTTTAGGTTTCGGTCGTAGACTACCCGCACTACCCGCAGAATCCTGCAAACCGGGCCTAAAAATCACCGAAACTACCCCGATTTCGAGTGACTCTCCTAAGTCCGGTAAACCACCTCGACGGCTCGTAGACGCGAGGGTTTTCGTCGATTTTGGGCGTTTTCGCGCTTAGCTCAGATCCCACCCACCAGTCGTCCGAAGGGCCGTCTCAGAACGGAGCATGCGAGAACCACGTTCTACAATACTTCCGAGTATCCGACCATCCGGAAGATACCGTGAGGGGCTCGAATCGATATGGCGGGATCCGTTCTCGCGCGTTGTACAGCCCATTCGGTCTGACTTGCGGCTCATATGAACCTGCTTCCAGCCGGTAATCTGCAACCCGGGCCAGGCCGGATATCTCAAGATTCAAGCCGCGTCTCCTCGATCAAAGAAAAGAAAAAGGCCGCCCGGAAACGCCGGACGGCCTTTCAGAGGAAAGTGGGCGTTACTGCACAACGAGCGTTACTGGAGACGAGTGGACGAGGCTGCCGGAAGTTCCTGTAACGGTTAACACGTAGCTTCCGACGTGCGTTTTACCGCCCGTCGTCACGGTCAGCGTCGACGTGCCTGAGCCGCCCACTGTGGCCGGGTTGAAACTGGCGCTGGTCCGATTCGGCAACCCGGAAACGCCCAGGCTGACCGTCCCAGTGAATCCGCCTGTCGGTGTGATGGTGACCGTATAGGTCGTGCTGCCATTTCTCGGCACCGTCTGTGAGGAGGGGGAGGCGCTTATCGAGAAATCACCTCCACCCCCAGCTGCATTCACAACCAGAGTCACGCTGGTCGTGTGGACCAAGGCGCCGCTCGTGCCGGTGATGGTCAACGGGTAGCTTCCCGCGGGCGTCGCAGTACTCGTGGATACAGACAGGGTTGATGTTCCAGAGCCATTGGTGACCGACGCCGGGTTGAAGTTGAAGGATGCGCCGGAAGGCAATCCGCTCAAGCTGAAGCTGACCGGCCCAGTGAATCCGCCGGATGGAGTGACCGTCACCGTATAGCTCGTGCCAGTTCCCTGCACGACGGTTTGCGTGCTGGGCGAAGCAGAAAGCGAGAAGTCCGGTGAAGGAGGCGTGCCACAAGAAGGAAACTTGAACGAGGCGATGCGCGTGTTCCAGTTAAACGTGCCGTCGGCCTTCAGGTACTCCGTTGTGTACCAGAAAGTGCAGTCATCCACTGGATCGACACTCATGCTGCTGTAATCGCCCCAACGGTTGAGGTTGGAGAGCTGCGATCCTGTACCGATAATTATGGTTGATTCCGCCTGCAACGTGCCAAGAGGATCGGAGAAAGCTCGACCTGTGTAACGAATGGCAGGATTGATGGTGCTGCTCGATGCGCTATACCCGACGGCAATATTTCCCACGCTGTCCATCGCCATGCTCCCCATCCAGCGATAGTCAGTGGACGGAGCGTAGGTTCCCTGCTGGTAAACGGTGGGGTTTGTACCTGGGTTTTGCAATTCGTACCAACGCACGCCCACGCTGTTACCAGCAGTCACCGAGTGGTTTACAACAAGGGACTCATGGTTACCGAAGTTGCGATACGCCAAGCGGTACATTAACCGATCACCCAGCGAGTCAAGCAACTGACTGGTTCCCAATTGCGGAACACAGCTCCCTCCATTGCAGGCTGTGCTGAAGGCAGCAACCGGCAAGCTGGTCGGCCCGGTGAAAGTCGAATTGGCAGGCGTTGTAAAGTCCACGTGGAACTTCCAGAGGTTGAGTGAATTCGTCCCGAAATTGAGGAAAAAATTGGGCGAGCCGGCAGAAGGCGCTGCCGTTCCGTCCAGGTCGGAAGGCAACAAGCTCGCGAAGCTGGAAGTCAACTGGAAGCATTGCATTGTTGCAGGTGCACCAGTGAGAATGTGCGCGCGGTCCAAGGCGCAGGCGTTTGCGCCCACAAAGTTGTGACGTCCGAACATGTTGAATGACATGTAGTAGCCGTCCGGCCAAACGCCCAGCTTCGGATAGTCTGGGAAACTCGGCATCGAGAAGACGTAACGGTTATAGATTCCAGTTGCATCGGAAGTAGCCGAGACCGCGACGCAAACCAGGTAGGGAGAAGTGAAAACGGGTTGGGTGACGACCCAACGGCCAGCCGCTTTGTCATATTGGGCGATGGGATCGCCGCTGTTGTTAGTTTCACAGGCTCCGCCAAAGCCCGTCCAAAAGGTATTCCCGGCAGCCGGACCATAAACCAAAGCGCCGGTACTCTTGTTAAAGACTGCGAAGGACGTGTTGACCCACTGCATAAATTGAGTGGCCCCAACCGCTCCATTGGTGTCCGGTGGCGCTGAACTAACCGTGTAGCCATATACGCCCTGACCGATGCCGTCGAAATTTAGCCCAGCCGTGGTCGCCACCAGAGGCCCAACGGATGTTTGAAGCACAGGATCTGTCTGGCCTGGAGTCACTGGAGGCGCAACATGCGTCTCGTGCCGGTGCATCTCGCGCTTCGATCCCGATTCTGGAGGAACTGGTGGTATGTCTCTGAGCGGTTGTGATACATCTTGTTGGATGGCATTGATCACTTGCGGTCCGGAGGTCGCGCTCTGAGCCATGAGCGGCATACTGGAAAGCAGGGCGCAACAAACCAACAACACAAGGCCCCAGCAAATTCCGAGCGGCTTGGATATCATCTAACTCCCTCCTGGTCTTCTATTTGGTCTTACGCACGGGACAGGCAACCTGATTGGCGGAGCCTACCGGAATGATTTACAACACGCAACTGAAAACTTAGGTCTTTGATGTCTCGCTTTGGAAACTTGGAAAATCGATTGACACTTGCCGATTGCGGTCGGATCACGCTAGTGCTTAAGCTGTTGTAGGAGATGGCGGCGCGATGTCCACAGCGGGTGCACTCGTCGAGATGACCGCCGAGTGCGGCAGCACGACAGCGCACGGAGGGCCGCCAGGTAGTTCGCAACTGTACCCGGTGACAACTCTCGCTTCTGGAACAGCTCGGCTTGGTATTCGCGAATATGCCGCGGGC
>CAXMLS010000789.1:0-2824 GCA_964194235.1 uncultured bacterium
AGATGTGTATAAGAGACAGCACTTGTACCACTTGCCGAAAAGGGAAGGCGTATCTCGAAAAACTGGGAGCAGACTTGACGCTCCGGAACCTGGACACGCAACGGCTCAGCGCCGAGGAACTGGATAAGCTAATCGGCGAGCGCGATTACAAACTTTTTCTGAGCTCACGTAACGAAATTTATCGCGAGCAAAATATGAAGGAGCGTCCGCCATCGCGAGCGCAAGCCATCCGGTTGATGGCCGAGCATCCCAATTTAATTCGCCGTCCGGTGGTGATCCGCGGGAACCGGTTGGTCCTCGGGTATGATGAGCAGGCCTATCACGCGCTGGTCAAGTAAACCGCTGGCGAAATAGGATTGGAGGGGTTGGACGAGTGGATGTGAAAACCATCGCGGTGATCGGCGCGGGTACCATGGGGCGGGGTATCGCCTATGCCTCCGCGCTGGGCGGCTACGGCACAGTTCTCGAAGATGTGTCGCCGCAAATACTGGACGCTGGCGTTCGCTGGATCACGCAGGCATTTGACGAAGGCGTCTCCAGGGGAAAAGTCGAAGCAAAGATTCGCGATCGCGCGCTGAGTTTAATTTCTACCGCCACCACCGTACACGACGCGATACGCGACGCCGACCTGATCATCGAAGCGGTTCCGGAAGAAATGGAAATGAAAATGGAGCTGTTTACCATTTTCGATAAATTCGCCAAGCCCGGAGCGATTTTCGCGAGCAACACTTCCTCGCTATCGATTAGCGAAATGAGCGAACTAACAGTTTTGCGCGAGCGGTGCATCGGGATGCACTTTTTTAATCCCGTACCGAAGATGAAACTGATCGAGCTGGTCAAAACGCCGTTCACCTCGGAACAGACCGTAAAAACCTGCTGCGAAGTCGCGCAACGCATGGGCAAGGAAGAGGTGGTCGTGCAGGAGTCGCCTGGCTTTCTCACCACGCGCATCAATGCGCTGATCGGCAACGAAGCGTTTGCCATGCTCGAGGCGGGAATTGCTTCTGCACGCGACATTGATAAGGCTTTGAAGCTGGGGTTGAATCATCCCATGGGTCCGTTTGAGATGATCGATCTCGTGGGTTTGGATGTGCGATTAAGCATTTTGGAATATTTGCATCAAACACTGGGCGAAAAATACCGGCCTAATGCGTTGCTGAGAAAATACGTGGAAGAGGGAAGACTGGGGCGGAAAACGGGGCGAGGCGTTTACGAATATGGAGACCGCGAGGCGAGCAATGCGAAAGTTTAAAGTAGAGCCCGTACGAGCGGATAAATCGAGGGTGCTCGCAGCATGAATTCCTTGAGGGAGCGAATTGTTATTCAGCAGGGCGATCTGACGGAGATGGAGACCGACGCCATCGTCAATGCCGCGAACAACGATCTGGTTTTGGGTGCGGGCGTGGCCGGTGCCATCCGGCGCAAGGGCGGCGACGAGATTCAGGGCGAGTGCGACGCCATTGGCAGCATTCCGGTGGGTTACGCGGCGATTACCAGCGGAGGCAAGTTGAAAGCCCCGTTCGTGATTCACGCAGCAAGCATGCAGATGGGGCGCGGGACTACCGCGGAAGCATTGCGCACTTCCACTTCGCACTCATTGCGCATTGCCGCCGAACGCAAACTGAAAACCATCGCTTTCCCGGCGGTGGGCACGGGTATCGCGGGATTTCCCATGAAAGAGTGCGCGACGATTATGCTAAGAGAAGCCGCGCAACATTTGCGAACCGATACTTCCATCGAAAAAGTTTACTTCGTACTTTTCGACGAGCATGCATGCGGCGTATTCCTTGGTGTCTGGAAGCGTTTGCAGGCTGGCCTGAAAAAAGGGAACGCCGAAGTTTCCAGCGCTTGATGCCGAAGACTTGCGGATAGCTCGTTACTAACTCCGGAAATCGGAAGGAATATTTTTCCAAAGCTCACGTTCTAATACGGGCTTCGGGAGTTAGTTTTTGACGGCCACAGCAGTCATTTCTGCATCAATGAAAGTAAACGTCACCATCGGTCCCTCCCGCACATTTAGGACCAAGGGAGGGCGGAAGCATGCGATACAAACGCCATCCTTGCGCCGTACGCTCGGATAGACAATTCCCGCCGAACCACTGGTCAGGAGTTGAAGTGCAAGTGTCTGGGAGGCGGCGTAACTGTTCGGGTCTAAGCAGTCCACAAAATCTGAATCTCCCCGAAGATCATGAAATTCATGGCGACAATCCGCAAGATAGTCGATGTAAGGAGAGATCTCTTCAGCTGTCCATGCGATCTCTTTCAGCTCCGCGGCCTTGTGATAGGCAACTTCCGTTTGTGCAGTTTGCATTTCGATACCTGCATACCAGGCGCCTCGTTCCGCGCTATTAAACCGTCCCCGTGGATGCGCGTGAGTAAAGGATGCGTTAACTATATGTGCGAGGGGAAAGCCAGAGACTAGCTCGATGGTGCTTACGCCAGGTAGTCTGCCGCTCTCCCCAAGCAATCGATCATTCGTCGCGCCCTCCAACTCCGTGAGGTCGCTGAGTAGATCATCATCGTCTTGAGCGAGAAGGTTGAGGATTGGCTTACCACGATCGCTGTAACGATAGGGGATAAGACGGTGAGTCTTGTCGCGTTCCACCTTGATCCGCTTCGGAGAGTTCATCTACCTCCGCGACGCGCGTCCAAAAGTTGGCGAACTCTCAAGAGAGCCGGTATGCCGCCCCTCTTCACGTAATTGAGGGGCGGGTTTCCCCCAAACATTGCATTCGTGTTCGGCAACGCTATCCAGACATCTGCGAGCTTTTGGCCGTAAAGAATGTTCAGCGCTTTATATATCCCTGTCTCTTATACACATCTC
>CAXMLS010000790.1:0-2695 GCA_964194235.1 uncultured bacterium
GAACGCGACACCGCCAGTCCAGGGTTCTGGCACGTTTACATTCAGCAGCACCTGATCCGGCAATCCTTCTTTCAAGGTAATCTCCGCCGCGGCCCGGGCGACACGCGCGGCGTTGTCAAAATTTACCTTGGGAGTTTTTGAGCACAACGACATGGCTACGGCGGGGATGTGGTGGAGTGCGGCTTCGCGGGCGGCGCCGACGGTCCCTGAGTAATAGACATTCTCGCCAAGATTCGCGCCGAAATTAATTCCAGAGATGACCATGTCCGGCTTTTCCGGCAGAAGTTTATGTAAAGCCACGATGACGCAGTCGGCCGGGGTACCGTCGATGGCCCACTCGCGCTCGCCAATGGCATGGCAGACGATGGGCTGGCGCAGCGTTAACGACTGCGCGGCTCCGCTCTGTTCGCGACTGGGCGCGACGATGCTGACCGTTGCGAAGCCTTCGAAAGCGGCGGCCAGCGCGCGCAATCCGGGAGCTTCATAGCCATCGTCGTTGGTCAGCAGGATGTGGGTCATCAGCAGGGAACGAGCGGATTGGTCGGGACGACTGGATTCGAACCAGCGACCTCACCCACCCCAAGGGTGCGCGATACCAGGCTTCGCTACGTCCCGACCGGTAGCAATGGATTCGTAGCCTAGGAGAACAAGGCTATCATCGGCGTTCGAGGAGCGTCAAGAAAGCGCGCAGCGTATCGCGTAGATCGAGCAACATTTTACGGCTTAAAAGTTGTGATGCGTCGGCAGCGGGAACCGCGCCAGCGTCGATATCTTCCTCGCCGTCACCATTGCTGTCGCCGCCGCCTTGTTCGCGCAGGTGGCGCCGGGCACCCGCGATGGTGAAGCCTTCGTCGTAGAGCAGGCGCTTGATCTTGAACACCATGTCGACGTCTTCCTGGCGATACAAGCGATGGCCGCTGGGGCTCTTCACCGGCTCGAGCATGGTGAATTCCGACTCCCAGTAACGCAGTACAAATGGCTGCAAATCGGTGAGGCGGCTGACCTCTCCGATGCGATAGAAGTCCTTCTGCGTGGCGGTTTGCGCGGCTGTGCCATTGCTCGACATTTAAATATCCAGACGAAGCTGACGCTATGGCCGGGGGGACATCCTCATCCTAAGCCAAAATTCGCGGTTGTCAACGAGGGTCAATTTTCCGTGTCCGCGGATTTGTCGCTGCGTTTTCTGAGGCGCTGAATAAATCGGATGGGTGTGCCCACGAAATCAAATTTTGCGCGAATCTGATTTTCCAGGAAGCGTTCATAGCTGAAGTGCAGCGGATTTTTTTGATTGGTGAACATCAGAAATGTCGGCGGCGCAATCTTCGCCTGGGTGATGTAGTAGATGCGCACCGGGCGCGCTTTGGGCGTGGACCCGCGCTGCAAGTCCACTTCTTCCTTGAGCCAGCGATTAAGCTCCGGCGTGGAAATGCGGCGACGGCGCGCATTCCAGCACTGGTCGATCAGGGGGAAAAGTTTTTCGGCGCGCTCACCGGTTTTTGCCGATAAAAAAACAATCGGAGCATAGCTAAGAAATTTCAGCTTACCGCGAATCATTTTTTCGTATTCAAATGCAAGGCGCTCCTTGTCGAAATCCTCAGGGCGATGACGTTCGCCGGGCGCGCGTCTGGCTTTGCCTTTGGCGCTGGCAGCATCGCGGATGCCTGCGGTGCGCGCTGCTTCCACGGCCAGGTCCCACTTGTTGATTACGATGACCACCGAGCGGCCGGATTGTTCCGCATAATTGGCGATTTGCGCGTCACCCTGGGTCACGCCCTGCTCGCCATCGACGATCAGGAGCGCGACGTCGCAGCGCTCCAGTCCGCGCCGCGCCATGACCACGCTCAGTTTTTCAGCGACCAGCGTGGTCTTGCCTTTGCGACGGATTCCCGCGGTATCCACGAAACGATAGGTGTGGGTTCCGCGCGTCAACTCGGTGTCGACATTGTCTATGGTGGTTCCGGGGATGGGAGAAACGATAGAGCGTTCCTCGCCGACCATGCGATTCAAGAGCGTGGACTTGCCGACGTTGGGGCGCCCGATAATGGCCACTTCGATCAGGTCGGGACGCGGTTCTTCGTCCTCCACGTCCACGACACTTACCTGGCGCAGCGCCGAGTCCAGCAGGTCGTCCACACCGGTGCCGTGCTCCGCGGCGATGGGGAAAATAGGCACGCCGATGGAGTGAAATGCCGCTGAATTCACTTCCTGCGATGGAGCGTCGACTTTGTTGACCGCGACTACGAAGGGTTTCCCGGTGGTGCGCAACAAGCGCGCGAGTTCCTGGTCGAGCGGCGTGATACCGGCGTGGCTGTCCACGACCAGGATCAGCAGAGCTGCTTTATCGATGGCTACGCGCGCCTGGCGCAGAATTTCCTGCGGAATGAGAGCCTTGTCGTCAGGAACCAGGCCGCCGGTGTCGACAATTTCGAGCGCTCGTCCGCGCCATTCGGCTTTACCGTAAATGCGGTCGCGGGTGATGCCGGGCTCATCGGTGACAATCGACCGGCGCGTTCCGGTGAGGCGATTGAAAAGCGTGGATTTGCCCACATTGGGGCGTCCTACGATGACGAGTGATGGCAAATTTTGCTTCATGGGTGAGCCGCGGAAGGTTGCGTGGAGCCACGACGAAACTTAGCTCATGACTTCTTCCGCGATTTCGCGAGTAGCTGCACACAACCTGTCTCTTATACACATC
>CAXMLS010000791.1:0-7056 GCA_964194235.1 uncultured bacterium
GGCGACATGGACTTCAAGGTGGCCGGAACGCGCGAAGGCATCACCGCGTTGCAAATGGACATCAAGGTTCTGGGCATCAGCATCGGCATGATGCGCGAAGCGCTGGCGCAGGCGAAGAAAGCTCGCTTGCAGATTCTGGACACCATGGAAAAGACGCTGGGCGAAGGCCGCACCACGATTTCGGCTTTTGCGCCGCGGCTTTTCAAGTTGAAGATTCCGCAGGACAAGATCCGCGACCTGATCGGGCCGGGCGGAAAGAAAATCAAGTCCATTATCGAGACGACCGGCGTCAAGATCGACGTGCTGGAAGACGGCACGGTACATATTTTCGCGACCAGCGGAGCGGGCGGAGACGCCGCTTTGCAAATGGTGCGGGATATTACCGCGAGCGCGGAAATCGGCAAGACCTATCTGGGCAAAGTCGTGCGACTCGCGGAATTCGGCGCGTTCGTGGAACTTTTCCCGGGAACCGATGGACTGCTGCACATCAGCGAAATTTCCGAGCATCGCATCCGCGATGTGCGGGATGAGCTGAAACTTGGGGACCAGGTGCTGGTCAAGGTGCTTTCGATCGAAGGCAACAAGGTACGGCTGTCGAGGAAGGCGTTGATCAAGGAAGCTCGCGAGAAGCAGCAGAAGGCTGCGGGCGCGGGAGCTTCGGCGACGACCACGGAAGACAGCACGGCCGGCGGAAACTCGAATATTTCGGAGTAATGGGTGGGTGGACCGATAAGGCGGATGGCACGCCTTTGTAGGCTTACCAAGATTTCCACACCCAATTATGGGCGGGGCACCCAAACCTACAGTGGCACTGAAAGATAGGCTACAGGATTAATGTAAAAAAGACCGGCGATTTTCGCCGGTCTTTTTTTTTGCGTTTACTACGCGAATGAAATGCGCCGAATACTGCGAACGCGAGAACTAATTCGTTGCTGCCTGGTTTTGCTGGCAGGACTTGGGGCAATGCACGGCGTCCAGCGCGCCCCAGAGGGCGTTCAAGGCGTCTTTGGTAGTGGCGAGTATGCTTTCAGTGTTTTCGCTGGCATTATTTTCTAGCCAGCTGCGCCACGCAGCACGGTGAGCTTTGTCGGCTTCTTCGTGGACCGTGAAATAGGCCAGAGCTTCCGGCTGGTTAATGCCGTAAAAGTCTTTCAGGCCGGCAATTTTGGTGGTGGCGATTTCGGGGACTTGCGATTCGTAAGCGTACAGAGCGGCAACCGCTTCGGCTACGGGCCGATCGCCGCAAATTTCGCGGAAGATTTGCACCACGGCTTGCGTGCCGGGAAGGGCGGGGCAGCAGGTGATGTCGTCTTCCTGTACACCCAGGGCTGCGGCGAAATCGCGCCAGAGCTTGGGGTGCGATCCGTTGGGATCTTCTTCCTCAGCAAGATTTTCCTGCACGATTTCACGAAGGTTGCCGTCGGTACGGGCCGCGAGCACACGGAGGTGCGCCGGGAACGCTTCGACGTGGCGATAATACTGGGAAGCATAAAGTTGCAGAGCTTTGCGGCTAAGTTTGCCGGCCTGCCAGTCCAGGTAGAAAGGATGATGGAGGAGGTTCTTCTCGGCGATGGCGGCGTCCAGTTGGGACAGCAATTCGCTGTTCGGCATTCACGTATCCTTCGGTGCGAGCGACCGCGCCAGGCGCGATTCGCTTCTAATGGCGTTGGCGGATTGTAGCAAAAATCGCGGTAGTTTGCTTTGGGGATCGAATCAGGAAGCGTTCTGGGAGCCGGCGGGGCCGTGGATGCGTTCGATCTGGGCGCCTACGCCGCGGAGTTTTTCGACAATCCGTTCGTAACCGCGGTCGATGTGATAAACGCGATCGATGATGGTTTCGCCGTTAGCAACAAGGCCGGCGAGGACCAGGGAAGCGCTGGCGCGCAGGTCGCTGGCGATGACGGTGGTGCCGGTTAAGGGCGAAGGGCCGCGAACCACGGCGCGGCGCCCATCGACGGCAATGTTCGCGCCCATGCGAAGCATTTCGCTGGCGTGAAGGTAGCGATTCTCGAAAATAGTTTCGGTGATGACGGATGTGCCTTCGGCTTGCGTAGCCAGCGCCATGTATTGCGCCTGCATGTCGGTGGCGAAGCCGGGATATTCTTCGGTGGTGACGTCGGAAGCGACCAGTTTTTTTGCGCCACGAACACGCAACGTGCTTTTGTCCTTGGTTTCGATGCGGGCGCCGGCCTGTTCCATCTTGCTGATGATGACGCCGAGATGCTCGGGAGCGCAGTTGGTCAATGTCAAGTCGCCGCCGGTAATCGCGCCCGCGACGAGGAACGTGCCGGCTTCGATGCGATCGGGGATTACGGTGTGTTCCGTGCCGTGCAAGCTTTCGACGCCACGAATACGCAGAGTCGAGCTGCCGTCGCCTTCGATGTGTGCGCCCATTTTGCGCAGCATTTCCACCAGGTCGGTCACTTCCGGCTCCCGCGCGGCGTTGTGCAAAATGGTTTCGCCATCGGCAAGCGCCGCCGCCATTAAAATATTTTCCGTTCCGGTGACGGTAATTTTTTCAAAAGTCATCTCCGCGCCTTTGAGGCGGCCGTGGTTGGGCACCTTGGCTTCGATGTAGCCGTGCGACGTGGTGATCTCCGCGCCCATTTTTTCCAGGGAGGTGAGATGAAGATCGACCGGGCGCGCTCCGATGGCGCAGCCACCGGGAAGCGAAACGCGAGCTACGCCCACGCGCGCGATTAAAGGGCCGAGCGTGAGGATGGACGCGCGCATGGTCTTGACGAGTTCGTACGGAGCGACCGCGTCGTTGAGCGTGGCGGCCTGAATGTGGTAATCGCTCGCCGGGAATTCGGTGATGGAGACGGTGGCGGACATGAACGCCAGCAACTTGCTCATGGTGATAAGGTCGCGGACCTTGGGAATGTTATGGAGCTTCACAGGCTCCGCGGTGAGCAGAGCGGCGGCCATGACGGGCAGCGCGGAATTTTTCGCGCCGCTGATGGCTACCGTCCCCTGGAGAGGCTTACCGCCCTTGATTAGAAATTTATCCATGCCTTCTCTCAGCCCCTGGATTGAATTGCCAAACGTAAATTGCCGTGCGCTCGAGCGATGCGTTCGCTCGCGTGGTGCACGTCCACCCCGCGCTTCAACATCACCAAAGCCAGACGCAAATTGTGTTGCGACTGACGCAGTGCGCGTCTGGCCGCGGACATATCCGCGCCGCTGGCTTCCGCGAGGATGCGTAGACCGCGTCCGGAAAGCTTTTTATTTGTGAGCGCTACATCGATCATAAGATTTTCGTAAGCATGTCCCAGGCGAACCATCGCAGCGGTAGAGAGCATATTGAGCGCCATTTTTTGCGAGGTGCCGGCTTTCAAGCGCGTCGACCCCGTCAATATTTCGGGACCGACATTCGGAGCGATGACGATGTGCGCGAGACGGGCGAGCGGCGTGCTGCGATTGGAAGTCAGCGCGACGGTGGTGGCGCCGGCTTTGCGCGCGTATTTTATGGCTCCCAAAACATACGGCGTGGAACCGCTGGCGGCGATGCCGACGACGACGTCGTGCGCGGTCAGTTTTTGCTCGCGCAGATCGCGCGCGCCGTTGGATGGCGAGTCTTCCGCGCCTTCGACAGCCGAAGTGATGGCGCGATGGCCTCCGGCAATCAGGGCAACGACGAGATTGGAAGATGTGCCAAAAGTTGGCGGACATTCCGCGGCGTCGAGAACGGCCAGACGCCCGCTGGTTCCGGCGCCGACGTAGATCAAGCGGCCGCCGTTTTCTATTCCGCGCACGATGGCATCGACGGCACGGGCGATAGCGGGAAGTTCGTGGCGCACCGCGAGGGCGACCTTGCGATCTTCGCGATTCATGAGCCGCACAATGGCCAGCGACGACATCCGGTCGAGATTACGCGAGGACCGGTGGCGAAGCTCCGTAGTGCGACGTTCTTTAACCGCGCGGGGCATCTTTGCATTATAGCCGCGAGGCGGGAGACGCCGAGAGCCACGGAGGTAAACGGAGCGAAAAGAACACGTGTTTTGCAGTGAGATCGCCAATAACTTCAACGCGGAGAATCGGGAAGTCTGGCGAGGCCCAGGGACTGCATCACCGCGTCATGAAGCGCCGGTCGGACCTGAGCGATTTTCTGATTCTCGCGGGTGGGATGGACGCGATTGGTGAGCAGCACAACGAAAAGGTCGCGGTCGGGATCGATCCAGATGGAAGTGCCGGTAAATCCGGTATGACCGAAACTGTGCGAGGAGAAAAAGTGTCCGCTGGAGCCCCCTTCGGTGGGCACGGCCCAGCCGAGCGTGCGCGTGCCACTGGAGAGCTGCTGGGGTGAAGTGAACTGCGCAACGGTGGCGCGACGCAAAATGCGATGGTGGGCGTAGCTGCCGCCGTTCAGGAGCATCTGGCAAAAGGCGGCGAGGTCGGGAGCGGTGCTGAAGAGACCGGCGTGACCGGAAACGCCGCCGATGGCAAACGCGTTTTCGTCATGCACTTCACCTTGCACGAGGCGGTGACGGAGATTGTTATCGATTTCGGTGGGGGCGATTTGCGGCCAGAGTTTTTTAGCCGGGCGGAACGTGGTTTCGGACATTGCCAGTGGATGGAAAATGTAGGTGTCGGCGAGGTCGTCGAGAGGGCGGCCGGTAAGGCGCTCGACGATTTCAGCCATCAGAATGATTCCCAGGTCGGAATAAACTTCCTTGGTTCCGGGTTCGTAATCGAGCGGCTCGGCAAGAATTCTAGTTAAAGTTTCCTGTTTGCTTTTTGAGGTGCGCCAGTATTCCTTGAATGGCGGCAGCCCGGAGGTGTGGGTCAGGAGATGACGCACCGTCACTTTACTGCGCCAGTCGGCCTGGGCTGATTTGGGGTCGGCGGACCATTCGGGAAGATAGCGGTCAATTCTGGCGTCCAGATCCAGTGGCACGGGGAAGTCGCCTTCGGCGAGTTTGGCTACGAGGGTGGTGGTTGCGACGACTTTTGTCAGCGAAGCGATGTCATACATCGTTTGCGGCGTGACGCGCGGCGATTGCGCGTCGTAGCTGAGATTGCCGAAAGCATGAACCGCGACTTTGCCTTGGTAACCGATGGCGAGTGTGGCGCCGGGAAAAGCTTTTTTAGCGATGGCTTTCTCGAGTACCTGATAGGCGGGTTTTAATTGGGCGTCGGTGGCGTCCATGGGCTGGACGGTCATGGGATTAATGGGACGCGCGATACCGAATCCGGCTTTCAGATCTATGCCCGGAATGGTGACGGGTAAATGCCCGCGAATGGGAATTTGCGCGAAGAGCGCGCGGGCAACGGAAATCTGGGCGACATCGCTGATACCGAAGACGGCAAGCCACGTTTCGGCTTGCGGAAAATTTTCAATCAGGTACGGGCTACCGAACCCGACAGTCACCACGGGTTTGCCGGCATGGAAAATCTGTTCAGCGAGCGTGGCCTGCTCGGCGGGAACGTCGACGTTTCCTTTGCGATCGCTGACGCGCACGAACAACGCGAGAATGGTGAGGTCGTAGGATTCGGGCGGCGGCAACTTCAGCGTGTCGGCTTTTACGAAGCGGGTGTCGGCGCGAAGGACGGTCAGGGAATCGAAGCGCGAGCGGAGTTCGCGCTCCAGATCTTCGCCGGGATAGGGCTCCGGGTCGGCATACATGGCAACGAGCAATGCCCGCGTGGGCTTAGCGGAATTCAAGGGCAAACGATTCGCTGAGTCGCGCAAGAGCGTGACGCCGCGGTCAGAAATGTCCTGCGCTTCTTTTTGCCACGCGCTACTGCCGAATTTCTGGTTGATGGCGTTCAGGTCGACGAGCTTGTTGTTGTTGAGCTCAAGACGGGCTTTGGCTTGCAGGATACGGCGAACGGAGGCGTCCAATCGCTTGTGCGAGATGCGACCGGATTTCACAGCGGACTGCAGCGCTTCGAAGGCAGCGTCGGGAACCGGGGGCATGAGTAGCGCATCGGCTCCAGCAAGAACGGCGCGTACGGCGGCTTCTCCCGGGGCGAAGCGCGTGGTGATGCCGCCCATGTCCATGGCATCGGTGACCACCAAGCCTTCAAAGTGCAGTTCGTTGCGCAACAGGCCGGTCAAAACATTTTGCGAAAGTGTCGCGGGAGTATTCGGGTCAGGCTCGAGCGAGGGAATAGAAAGATGGCCGGTCATGATGCTGCTGACGCCCGCAGAAATAGCGGCGCGAAAGGGAATCAATTCCAGATGTTCCAGGCGATTTTTGTCGGCACGAATTACCGGAAGATCGATGTGCGAGTCCGCGGCGGTGTCGCCATGGCCGGGAAAATGTTTAGCGGTCGCGAGGCCGCCGTTTTCTTCCACGCCGCGCACGAAGGAAGCGACGAACTCGGCGACACGCTGGGGATCTTCGCCGAAGGAGCGCGTATTGATGATGGGATTTCCGGGATTATTGTTCACGTCGGAGACGGGAGCATAAATCCAGTGGATGCCGACGGCTCGCGCTTCGAGGGTGGTAACTTTTCCCATGGTGTAGGCGTCTTCGACGCTGCCGCCCGCGGCCAAAGCCATGGCGGTGGGGAAAGATGTTCCTTCGTCGAGGCGCATGGCGGAGCCGCGTTCGAAGTCGGCGCCGATGAGCAAGGGTAATTTCGATCTGGCCTGAAGTTGATTGGTGAGCACGGCGGTGGGATACGCCTGACTTTTGACGATGCCTAGCGGCGACATCTGCGTGACGTTGATAAAGCCGCCGACGTGCAGGTCATCGACGGCGTGCATCATCTGGCGATATGCGGCGGCGTCGGTGGAGGTAAAACTGCCGTGATAGGTGGCGAAAAGCAGCTGGCCGATTTTCTCGTCGTCGGACATTTTACGCAGCGTGGTTTCCACCCATTGTTGATTGGCGGAGGAAAGGTTTCGTGGTTTATGCGCTGGTTTTGTAGCAACGGATTTTTTTGCGGGCAGGGGACTGGTTTGCGTGCGCGCGGTGTAGGCCATAAAAAGGATGATGGTGACAGGGAGCAGCGGTAAAAAGCGGGCGCGGCGCTCCTTCATCGGAGGTGTAATTTTCCGGTGTCTTCCATGCTCTGAATTGTATATAGCCTGTCTCTTATACACAT
>CAXMLS010000792.1:0-3354 GCA_964194235.1 uncultured bacterium
ATGTGTATAAGAGACAGGGCTATGGTATGCACGCCGCCAACGGCATCCTGTTCAATCATGAAAGCCCTCGCCGCGGAGAAACCTTCGTTACCCGCAAAATTACCCGCGGCCTGGCCAACATTCTCGCTGGCAAAGAAAAAACATTATACCTCGGCAATCTCGATGCGCGGCGTGATTGGGGATATGCGCCGGAATACGTGGAAGCCATGTGGTCGATTGTTCAGCAGGATCAAGCCGACGATTGGGTCATCGGCACCGGCGAAGCGCACTCCGTCAAAGAGTTCGTGGAAGAAGCGTTTACCTACGCCGGGCTGGACTGGCAAAAACACCTGAAAATTTCCGATCGCTATTTTCGACCGCTGGAAGTGGACGCGCTCATCGCGGACACCAGCAAGACGCGCGCTAAACTTGGCTGGGAATCGCGCATCGGCTTTCACGATCTGGTCGCCATCATGGTGGACGCCGATGTCGAAGCTCTGGGCTTGAAATCTTCCGGCCGCGGAAAAACGATACTTGAAGAGAAAATTGGCCCGTGGAATCGCTGGCACAATTCCATCACGCGGGTAGCGCAGGCGGTTCAGGGACTGGCGTCACAGCATTAATTCCGCTCGATTCGCAAATTTATAGGTGTCATAACCCCGCAGCACATTGAGGACGAATGGGATTTTGGGAAAATCGGCGAGTTGTGGTTACGGGCGGTCACGGGTTCCTCGGATCGTTTGTCGTCGAGAAACTTCGCGCTGCCGGCGCCAAAGAAGTCGTTGTGCCTCGCAGCACAGATCACGATCTCCGCGATCAGGCCGCGGCCTTGCGTCTGTACACCGACTCGCGTCCCGACATCCTCATTCATCTGGCCGCAGTCGTGGGAGGCATCGGCGCCAACCGCGCCAACCCCGGTCGTTTTTTTTATGACAACGCCATCATGGGCCTGAACGTAATCGAAGCCGCGCGTATCGCCGGGATCGAAAAATTTGTGTGCGCGGGAACGATCTGTTCGTACCCAAAGTTCACGCCCGTGCCATTTCGCGAAGAGGACTTCTGGAATGGCTATCCCGAAGAGACTAACGCTCCCTATGGTCTTGCCAAGAAAATGCTACTCGTGCAACTGCAGGCGTATCGCGAGCAGTATGGTTTCAACGGTATTTACCTGACGCCAGTGAATCTCTATGGTCCGCGCGATAATTTCGATCTGGAAAGCTCCCACGTAATTCCCGGTTTGATTCGCAAATGCGTGGAAGCCAAGCACACCGGCGCGCCGGAAATTGTGGCTTGGGGAACCGGCAATGCCACCCGCGAATTTCTGTATGTGGAGGACGCCGCGGAAGCCATCGTCACCGCTGCGGAAAAATATTCCAAGCCGGACTTCATCAATTTAGGCTCCGGCAAGGAAATCCCTGTTCGTGATTTGCTCGACACCATTCGCACCATGGTCGATTACAAGGGCAATGTTCGCTGGGATGCCACTCGGCCCGACGGCCAGCCTCGCCGCTCCCTGGACACCTCGCGGGCTGCCGTCGAGTTCGGCTGGCGCGCAAAAACAACGTTGCCCGCGGGCCTGCAAAAAACCATCGACTGGTTTATCACCACGCACATGCCTCAGGCGCGTTCCTCTGCGTCCGAAGCCCGCTGAGGCCCTTTCCCCCACTCGTCAAATCCTGTCTGCCCCTAAATCTTTCCGTCCGTTAATATATTTAACAATATATTTAACTAATTAGTAATACTTGATTACCCTCCCATTACTTCACTCCCCTTTAGCTAGCGCTGAGATGAAGAGGCTGTGTTCCGGACACTCATGCCGGCTCCGAAGGCATGCGGAACGCGGCTTCCTCAACGGACGGCGGAGTGAACTGATTAGGAGGGGTCGCCCATGTCCAGCCATAGCGTCGTTTCCATTTCGCAAATTCCATCCGCTTCTACGCCGCATCCGGCAACACTCGATCTTTCGCCGTTCGATCGGCGGCATTACCAACAGTTAATCCAGGCGCGTGGCGAAACGATTCGCAGCGTCATCGCCCGCATAACCCCGGTCCTTGAACTCAAGACCGCCCTGGACGCCGGCGCAGGAGTTGGGTTCTTTACGCAAACGTTGCAGGAATGCGGCCTGAACGTTTGCGGCTTCGATGGCCGCGCGGAAAACGTCGTGGAAGCCCGCAAGCGCTTCCCGCAAATCCCTTTCGAACGAGCAGACATTCAGGACCGCTCGATTCTGGCCCTGGGGAATTTCGACCTGGTTCTGTGCTTTGGTTTGCTCTATCACCTAGAAAATCCGCTTCTGGCCATACGGAATCTGCGCGCATTGACGCGGAAGTGCCTGTTGCTGGAAAGCATGTGCATTCCCGACGACAAGCCTTCGATGCTTCTGCGCGAAGAGCCCAACGAAGACGATCAGAGCCTCATGGATGTAGCCTATTACCCCAGCGAAGGCAGCCTGATAAAAATGCTGTATCGCGCGGGATTTGCTTTCGTTTATCGGCTGCTGCTCCTTCCGGACCACGACGATTTCCGCGAGACCGCTGAGCACCGTCGCAAGCGCACCGTTCTCTTTGCCTCCGAAGTTCCCATCGATCTTTTCGGATTCCGTCTGTGCACGGAAACGCACGAGAGCCATGACCCCTGGAGCAAAGCACAGCAAATCCCAACAACCCTTGCTGGGCGGGTACATCGTTTTCTCGCGCTGCCGGCGCAGAAAAAATATTCCGCACTTGCCAATCACGCACGCCGGGCTTTTCCGCGCGTATCCATTCCCTGGCGGCTGCCTTTTGGCGCGTGGTGGCTGGCGCAAGCCGGCGACCTTGATCACAAACTGGTAAACGAAGGCTTCGAGGCGACGGAACTCGGATTCGTGGAAAGATTACTGCGCCCGGGCATGACCGTATTGGACATTGGCGCTCATCACGGGCTGTATTCGCTGCTGAGCTCGAAATGTGTCGGGCGAAAAGGACTGGTCATCGCTTTTGAAGCGTCGCCTCGTGAGTGCCGCCGTCTCGCGCAACACGTCCGCCTCAATCGCTGCGCCAACGTTCACATTGAGCCCTGTGCAGTGGGCGCCGCGCACGGCACTGCTGACCTGTGGGTAGTGGATGGCGTCTGTAACTGGGGCAACAGCCTTCGCGAGCCAGTCGTCTCGGAATCAACTTACAAACTTCCGGTCGAAGTACGTGCCATCGACGATGTGCTGCTGGGTTTGGGAATTTCCAAGGTCGACTTCATTAAGTTGGATGTCGAAGGCGCTGAACTCAGCGTACTGCAGGGTGCAACACGCCTGCTGCGCGGGGCTTCGCGCCCGGCAATTCTCGCTGAAGTGCAAGACCTGCGAACTCAGCCTTGGGGATATCCCTGTCTCTTATACACATC
>CAXMLS010000793.1:0-1828 GCA_964194235.1 uncultured bacterium
CCAGAAAAGAACGTCTCGCGCACCCGTCAATTCGCGCCAGAGTGGGGTCAGGCCGATATAACTGACCGCCAACACTGACATCATCCCCAGTTCACCAAAAGTGAAGAAGGTGACAAACGATAACGGATTCATTCCGGTTAAATATGCTTTGCGGTACGGAATGTACATCGTGCCCCACAGGATTCCCGCACCCAGGGCGGCCCACACTCCGGTCATCGAATGGGAAGCCGGGGCTTGCGTCGATGATGCGATTGCTAGAAACGTCGCGCCAGCACACATAACGAGCGCACCTCCCACCACCCCAGTCCAACGGCGCCAGCCAGCCTGACGTAGTTCATTGAAAAAAATGAAACCCCACAAAATACCGAGAAGGCTGTTCGAATTCCACAAAGGGAATGCGATGCTTAAGCCGATATCGCGAATAGCAAAAATGGTTAACGTGTTCGCAACCGCCCAGATGCACCCGGCGAGGACGGCCCAGATAATCAGGTGAGGCGCTTGCCGGACGTCAGCGCGCACATAGGAGGTACCCAAGACCAGGGCGGGGACACTCCAACGAGCAAGGAAAACCCCAACCACCATGATCAGGGAAATCACTATCGGCGAAACGCCAATGGACACCAGCTTGGTAGGCGCCTCGGCGGCGCCCAGCCAGGCACCGGCCGTGAAGCCGGACAGAATGCCAATAATCTGCAATTGACGCAATCGTGACTTCTCTTGAGGTGCCGTCGTCCGGCCTGTCGTCGCTGGTTGCATAGTCCTCCAAACTTAAAATTAGTGAATCGCTCTCAGGAGAATCAATCCCGCCGCCAATACCGCAAAGGGCACCCAAAAATGAATGTCGGTTAAAACGTTCTTAATCCAGCTTTGAGTTGGATCAACATTTCCAGTTGGCGTCATGTGCGTATTCCTCCACAGACAATACAGATGTCCGACGGTTCAAGCTGCCGGGTTTGCGGCGCTCACTTCGATTTGTCGGTAGACCTTCACATAAATTCGGGAGCGAGCTTTTGTAAAAAGGTTTCTCGATGTGATTCATCGCGGAACGCCTCCGTTCCACCGGCCCCTGTTACTGAAAGAGCGCCGGTAACGTTCCCAAATTTCAGGCAGTCCTCAATTTTAGCCCCGCGAATGAAGTTATGAATGAACCCGGCATCGAAGCTATCTCCAGCGCCCACGGCATCGACGAACATGCCAACGTGAGCGGGTGCTGAAAATATTTCGCCTCCGCGTTGCGCTATCGCGCCATCTTGACCGCGCTTGATCACCACGACGGGTACATATTCGGACAGGAATTTCGCCGCACTCTGGTTATCTTTCATTTTGGAAATCTTGCACGCTTCCGCTTCATTCGGAAGCAAAACATCGACATATTTTAAAACCGAAAGCAAGTCTGCGCCCCACTGCTCGTCGGGATCGTCATTTGTATCTAAGGATGTGGTGAGTCCCGCTTTTTTCACGTGCTTGAAAAGCTCAGTCATCCTGGGACGCAATGCGCGCTGCAGGAAATACGATGACAGATGGAAATGTCTTGCATGGCAAATATAGTCCAAATCCAAGTCTTCGAAGCGCATCTCGGACATGGTTCCGGGATACGTGAGTATGTACCGTTGCGGGCCTCTAGGCAGAAGCACCGAAAGACCTGTTTGCTGGCCGACAAATCGACGAACGCCGGAGAGATCCGCACCGCATTCTGCGAGTCGTTGAAGACAAATCTCGCCAAAAGCGTCGCTTCCAATCGCGGAACTGAAGGCGACTTTGTTACCAAGCAAGGCGAGATTGTGAGCAAAGATTGCCGATGAGCTCCCTAAAGTAACTGTTAGATCCT
>CAXMLS010000794.1:0-3762 GCA_964194235.1 uncultured bacterium
CTTTTCTACAGGAATCGGGACAGAACCCTGGCGAAGGAATTAGAAGCTAACGCCGCCGCGGTAAACAAGTGGGGCAAGCTGACGAAACACCCTTGGCGAGGAGTCGAAAATGCGAATCTCGATTTTTTCCAAGCAGATGAGTTGTGTGCGGAATTGGCTAATTGGCATTACGCTTTAGGTTTACTGCAACAAACAATCGTTGATCTAAACGATTTGGTCGGTTGGGGCCTCAAAGATACGCAAGACGCTGCGCTAGAATTTGGTATCGGCGTAGTGCTTATGCACGATACGCCACCGGAACCTTCCGATTTTGTACTCCAAATACTTTCGTCACAGTCTGGTGTGAAGTTCCTGCAAGAATTGTCGCGGGACCTTGAACAGGCGGTTTCCGCAAGCGAATGCCTCTTACCTCAGTTTTTGGGCGCGGACGCATTGGAGCAAATACAAGTTGCCGACTTGCGGAGGGCATTAGTCGCAGTTCGCGAGTTGCAAGTGCATGACCTTACACTGGGAGACCTTGAAGAATTATGGCATCAGCAACAGCAGGCAGGAATCCAATCCAAGAGAATTCCGTCGACGGCAAAATGAGTTTGCAAGACTATTTGGAATCACCAAACCAAAAATATCAGACCTCAGGAGTATCACTAAATCACTAGCTCTACTTCTCGAACTACCTCAGGCCGCATTTTTGTTGCGGCATCCGACACTGACTGGAGAGTCGGCCGAACGGGTCTTGCAGCGCGGAATGAAACAAACAGAAGCTTTGATGCAGGCAAAAACTGCAGTTGCAGCGAATTTCATTCTCGGTTCGCTTCCTGACGCCAATGAAATTAGGGCAGGATCTGAGATTCTCAAGAACTCCGGCCTATTCGCACGACTATTTAGCGCCAGGTATCGGAAAGCTCGTGGACTTTACGAAAAAATAAGTCGCGGCGTCAACAACTCCAGCAAGCGCGATCCTGGCGAAGAGATGGCTGGGCTTAGTCATTTCTTAGATCAGAAGCGCAGCTTAGAGAATGATGTGGAATTTCGACGTGTGATAGGAATCGCTTTCAGAGGAATAGATACTCAGTGGAAGGAATTGCTGGATGCTTCCCGGTGGATATCGAAAGTACGCCAAGAATTAACCCACAGTAGCGATGGAGACATGAGGTGTTTGGAGATTTTGGTCAATGGCGACTCTACAAGAATTCAGGAAATCGCTAAAGCCGCGACAGTCGATGGCTTGATCGATAATCTAAAATCTTTCTTACAGAATGTACCGGACTTCGACATGCCTGTAGATGCGCTCTGTAAGGCGATCGAAGACACTGCGACTCGCACCGGGGCATTGATCTCAAAAATACGACAACTTCATATTAATCCTTCATTGAAACTGAGCAAACTCGAAGTCATTGCCGATCAAGTGGCCGCCTTTAATGATGCTTCAGGTCGCCTTCAAGCTCGCAACGCGCAAGAAATACTTGCAAACTTAAGTGGGGATCAGGCAACAAAAGCGCAAATATTGAGATCCCTTCTGAAATTCTCCGAGTTGTTGCCCGACATGCCGGAAGAGGTGAGGACAAAAATCTTTCGCGGTCCGGTCAAAAACAACCTTGATAAGCTGAAAACATCCGCACTATCGGTGATGGAGTCTTGGCAGCAGGCTTCTCGTAATGAGACCGCAGTGAAGGTGTTGGCTAAATTAAATGAACCGCATTGGACGGAAGGCTGCAGTCTTGAGCAGATATCCATAGAAAAACTCAGAACTCGAATTACTTATGCGCTTAATCATCGTGACGATCTCCAAACGTACTTGGATTTTCTTAGAGTCGAGCAAAAAGCCAAGCTGAGTACTCTGGGACCACTTTTGAAGCATTCAGAAGGAGCGGATCCACCGTACGCACGACTAGATGAAACCTACGATTTCACTTTTTATCGATCTTGTGCCGAAGAAATTCTGTCCGCCGATCCAAAGCTCCGATCACACTCCGGAATCACTCACGAACAACTTCGAAAGCGTTATGGGCGACTGGATCGCGAAATAATGGGGCTGCGCCGCCTCGAAATTGTTGGTAGGTTGATCGCAACGTCCGTGCCCGCCGGCAATAGTCAGGGTCGGGCTTCCGAGTTTTCTGAATTGGCGTTAATTCGCCGCCAAATCGGGTTGCAACGCCGTCACGTAGCCGTGCGCGATTTACTAAAAAGAGCAGGCCACGCGGCACAGGCATTAAAACCATGCTTCATGATGAGCCCCATGTCGCTCGCTCAGTTTCTTGATCCGTCCGGCCTTCGGTTCGACCTCGTGATAATGGACGAAGCCTCACAGATAAGACCTGAAGATGCGTTGGGTGCGATTGCTCGGGGCATGCAACTCGTCGTTGTGGGGGATCCAATGCAACTTCCTCCAACTTCATTTTTTGAAAAAGTGGATCGAGACACTTCGGTGGAAGACAATTCGGAAGAAACTGATATTCAAGAACTGACCTCCCAGGAATCCATTCTTGATATCGCTCGCGGTCCGTATCAGCCAATCCGCCAGCTACGGTGGCACTATCGCTCACAGCACGAGAAACTAATCGCGTTCTCGAACCACGAATTCTACGAAGATACCTTGGTCGTGTTTCCGTCGCCCAAGGGTGACGACGAAGACTTTGGAATTCGTTTGATTCAGGTACAAGGAGTTTACGACACCGGTCTGAACCGCAGAGAAGCAGAGTCGATCATCGAAGCGGTACAAGAATTTATGCATCGATTTCCCAATCGCTCGCTGGGGATCGTCGCAATGAATAAAGCGCAGCAGGATCTTATTCAGAAGATGCTGGATGAGCTTTTCGCCACTGACGTCGAAGCAGAATCCTATCGCCTCCGCTGGGAAAACTCGCTTGAATCGGTAATCGTGAAAAATCTCGAAAATGTTCAAGGCGACGAACGTGACGTCATCTTTATTTCGACGGTATATGGGAAGGATGCTGCTGGAAATTTCTTTCAGCGTCTTGGCCCAATCAACGGACCTCACGGTCACCGTCGTCTGAACGTATTGTTTACGCGAGCGAAACAGCAGATACGTATCTTCACGTCAATGACCGCCAACGATCTACGCATTGAATCGTCTACGAGGTGGGGCGTTAAAGCGCTAAAAAATTATCTAGCTTACGCACAAAGCGGCCATTTGGATTTAGGCGAAATATCAGGGAGAGGCCCCGATAGCGAATTTGAGCGTTGGGTCATGGGAATGCTTACGGAGGCTGGTTACGAAGTTGTGCCACAGCTGGGAGTAGCCGGGTATTTTATCGATCTCGCAGTTCGGAATCCCCGTCAACGCGGCTCTTTCGTAATGGGTATTGAATGTGACGGAAGAATGTATCACTCCGCGCGGTCAGCGAGAGATCGTGATCGACTCCGGCAGGAAGTTTTGGAAAGGCTGCAGTGGAGCATCTATAGAATTTGGTCCACAGATTGGTTTCGCAACCCTAGAGCAGAGTTTAGAAAGCTCATATTAAAGATTGATTCGCTGCTTCATACCGAGCCGCCGTCAAGCTGTTAATAATTGCGATGACTTACACCACGCCGATAAATACTTGCTGAGTTGCGTCTGGGGTGCGATTTTTCAGCCGTGTCGAGTGTCACCATAAGATTAATCTCTTGGGACGTGGCCCATCGGAAGAATGATATTGGACAAATTGCTGCTAATGGCGAACACGACCCCGATTTGGTTGGCTCTTCAAGGAAGTCGGCAGGGTAACGGTTGTGCAATTCAGAAATTATTCCCTTATCCATAGG
>CAXMLS010000795.1:0-2089 GCA_964194235.1 uncultured bacterium
CCGAAATCATTGCCGTTCACGTCGAGCCTGGGGAACATGCCGAGCTGCTACACGAGGATTGGCAGCGTTACGTCGAGGAACCCTTCCGCGAAGCCGGCCAAGAGTCGCCAAAACTTACGATTCTTCCCTCACCGTACCGCTTCGTGATCGTTCCTCTCGTTAAATTCGTCCTAGAATTGTCGGAGCAGCATCCGGACCGGCGTATTGTTGTCGTGATTCCGGAACTGGTCGAGGGTCGCTGGTACGAATATTTCCTCCATAACCAGCGCGGCCGCTTGCTCGAATGGATGCTTCTCGTCCATGGCAATCAGCGAATCTTCACACTGTCCTCGCCTTACTATCTCTCTGAGCGCGGGTAAATCCGCTCTAGCAGTACGGCTTCGGAGTACTTTCGGGCGGGGATCACACGGCTACATCGTGGTGGACGGTAACAAAAACAACCTTGGGTTCGCTCGTCCGGCTTACGCCGCGTCTCGATTTCTTGAGTATCTGCGCAGATATGGCGGTAGGGCTGAGTCTTCGAAAATCACCGAGTTAGCGTCCGCAGCCGGGCTTCTCGTGTTGCTTTGCCGCGTGCAGTTCCTTGCCAAACACTTTAGCAGCCCAGTCCGGTATCGTCTGTGAGGTTTTACTCAATTTGCCGCCGATGAAGTGCGCCACCACGCGGAAGCCGCGGCGATGAGCGGTGTTGTCGTACACTAGCAATTCATCGGCATGTTTGGGGACTTCGGTGAGATTCTTCGTTGACTCCCGGTAGGAGTCAATCACGCTGGACACCGGCACGGCTTGTCCACCTCGACTCATGCGCACCAACACCCGCCCGACATTCAGATTCGCATCTTCCGTAGAAATGAAAAGAACCTTCGTTGAATACCCTGCTGCCTTGGCCTGGTCCAGCAGTTGCGTGTCCACACGAATGTCTTCGACGGCAAAAGAACGCCGGTCATCAAGAAACGGTTGTTGCTGGTGCCTCAGTGCGGGAACAAGTGTTGGGAATGCCTCTTTCAAATAGGCTTCGTAGAAAGTCGTCTTACCGGCGCCCACCGGTCCCGCGATAATAAACAGTGCTGGCTTCTGCTGGCTCAGGTTGTGATTTCCTCGTGTGCACTTCTGCGCGGACTCTTTTGGGGCGCGCGCTCGAAACTTGCTTCTAATCCCTTGACGGGGGTTCGCTCTCCGTCAGGCGTGACCTTCACGGTCGCTTTCAGGTTGCGATCGTATTCGTAATATGTCCCATCCGGCTCTTCCGCATCGAAGGGAACTGGTTGCATTGCTGAAAGCCCTGAGAGCATTTGATGAAGCTCCCGACGCTCCGACTCCGACATCGTGTCGTACGAATGTATGGACGACCCCCGTCCCTTGGTTGGTTGTTTGAGTTTGCCTTCTCCAGTCTTCGAGTAATAAGCCAGAAGAGCGCTATTCACGAGCTGATTCATCGAACAATTCCGCTTTTTGGCGACTTGATGAATGCGCTTACGAAGCCGTTGCAAGATGACGACTTGCGTTTCTCTCCCGGTTTGTTTCTGTCTGGACTGAAGATTGACAAGCTCGACAGTATTCAGGTCGACCGCCAGAAGCGCATCGTTGATCGAAGTCGACAGCTCTCCCAAATATCGCGGTTTGTCCCGCAGGAGTTTGTCGAGGGCACTCAGGAGCCGCACATTGTAGACTCCGAAATGAACGCTTCGCCGCTTGGCCACGATTCCTTCTGTCTTTCAGGATGGGGTTGCCGCAACTGAAGATACGTCGCGGCCCGTACATGCAGATATATACACCACCCTCACCTCTTGTTCAATGCCCCACAATTCTGTGGGGCGTAGGGTACGTTGAATGCGAATCTCCCCAATCCGCTTGCCTTAACGCAAAATGCACTCGGAAGCGCGGCGACAGGCGTAAAATCAGATGAGCTCTCCGTGCCAATCGGGAATCAAGACTTGGCCTCGCAGGGTATCGAGCGATGATTTACTCCGACGAACTTCTGGCCGTTGCAAAGCGCATCTTCTGGTTTGGAACCCCGGAAGAAGCGCTTGAATTTCCGAAGCGCTTTCTTACCTACGCCATGGTATACGCCCTGTCTCTTATACACATC
>CAXMLS010000796.1:0-5283 GCA_964194235.1 uncultured bacterium
CAGTAGCTTCGTGGCCCGCTAGCCGAAACGCGCGCGAAAGCGATGCGAGTGTGCTTGGGTCGTCGTCAACCAGAAGCAGATGAGCTTTGCGTGCCAATCGTTGCTCCCTTGGCATTAATCGGATGCGGCGGCTAGGGCCGGCGGAGCGTTTCGATCCGCGATGTTTTTCCCGCGCGAGGCGTCTCCGCCCTGGGCTTGCCGTTGTGGCAAGTCGATTCGCACTGTTGTGCCGTGGCCTTCATCGCTCGTCACCGAAATCATGCCGTGGTGATCGCTGATCACTGATTGCACAATCGCCAGGCCCAGTCCAGTGCCTTGCGGCTTGGTGGTGTAGTACGGCGTGAATAGGCGCTCCGATTCCGCGGCAGACAAACCGTGGCCAGTATCGGCAATTTCGATGCGAACTTTGCCGTCATGTTCCGAAGTTCGCAACGTGAGAGTGCCGCCCACGGGCATGGCGTCTAAAGCGTTGAGCACCAAATTTTGAAATGCTCGATGCAGCATTTCAGGATCGCCGTCAATTTCCGGCAGGCCCTCATTGAGAAACACTTCGCGGGTGACGGACGGTTTACCCACTTCATTGAATTGCGCGTCGAATAGCCGGACGGTGTCGCGCAATAGCTCATTACAGTTAACGCGTTCGAATCGCGGCGTCGGCATTTTTGAGAAATCGCTGAAACGGGCCACGATTGAATTTAGATTGGCAAGCTCCGACTTCAGCGTAGCGGTTGACTCAGTAAAAACTTCCATAAATTGTTCATGGTCGAGTTGGCGGGCACGCTGCAGATTTTCTACCGTGATCTGCAAAGGAAACAGCGGATTGCGTAGCTCGTGCGCGAGCCGACGCGCCAATTCGCGCCAAGCCGCGACGCGTTCCGTTTGTAGCAGCCGCTCTTTCTGAACACCTAGCGTGCGGGTCATGTCATTAAACGCGATTGCTAACTGACCGATTTCGTCGTACGAGCGCACATCGATCCTGGCATCCCAGCTTCCCGAAGCGACTTCACGCGCGGCGCTTGCCAGCTCTTTTACCGGTTTAGTGATGCGCGCGGATAGCCACCAGGTAAGGAATAAACCCACCAGCAGTGCTGCCGCACCGACAGACCCGGCGATCCATTCGATGTGTCTGGTTAAAAGGACGAGTTCGCGACGCGAACTGCCCACCAGCAAAATTCCGAGGAGCTCGTTGTTTCGGCCATTCAAAGGAATGGCATGAAAGGCTTCGGCGCTGGCGGGGTCGGCGGTCCAGTTGATGGCGCCGATCGCCGGTTTTTGCGGCTGGTTTTGCGTTTGCTCGATTAAGTGCGCATATCGTTGGGGTTGCGACACTGCTCCGCCCGTGTCGGTCAGCTCCGTAGGAACAAACCCGGGATTCAGATTCTGGTACAGAAGCGTACGCATGCCCACCGGTAGTACTAACGACGCAAGAAAATTCTGGTCCAGACGCCGGCCGCCGACGATGTAAAAATTCTTGTCTCCAACGGGCAGCGTGCGAACCACGGACAAAGAAAGCGCAACGCCATCCGGTAGCTCCTCCTTATTCAGAAAAGCGCCGGACTCCCGCCAATTTTTGTTTGAAAGTATCCAATCGTTTTTATACCCGACGCGCGAAGGATATTGCGCCGAAGAAATCAACGTTCCATCGGTGTTGATGAACTGGACGAAATCGAGGCCGTGGTCCTGCGCGGCGCCGGTGCCATCGCGCACATACAGAGACAGGTCGGCGTTGGGACGCGCCAGATCCAGTGCCATACGCAAAGTAATCTCGGCATTGGTTATGTTTTCGACTTGATGGGCAACCTCTTCGCCACGCTGTGCGAATTCCTTCTGGAACTGAGCGACCAAAGCCTCCGTTCGCTGCGCATCCATTTCTTCAAACGCCAGGCGCGTGTAATGTGTCACGCCGTAAGCCACGACAAAAACGGAAGCCACTACCGTGAGCATAAAAATCAGCGAGAGTTTTGTTCGAAATGTCATTAGTAAGACCCGATGACGGTGCCTGTCGCTTGCCGAAGGAGAAAGCATACCCGATTAACTGCCGTGGTAAAATGGGCGGCAGCGCGGATGAATCAATAACAAGCACGCGCTGCCCCTTGGGTTTAGGGTCGGCGAGGAGCTTTTCGCTGAACCGCCGCGGTGGTAGATGGGCCGACTGGGTCATCTGGCCCGTCGGTCATATTTGCGTTCGCGCTACCCAACCCAGAAAACGCCGAACGCATCACGTCGCTGGCAAAGAAATTTCTCCCATCCATGGGCACCATCATGATTTGCAGCTTGTCGGACAGGCGTTCGGCGATGATTTTCTGGATGAGCATGGGGTTGGATTTCAGCACCGCGGCCTCGAACTTCATCCGCTCCGAATCTGCCACGGCGGTAACGCGGATGCGGTTGGCTTCGGCTTCCGATAAATTTCGCTGCCGCTCCACTTCCGCTTTGCTGTCGATCACTTTTGCCTGGGCCGCAGCTTCCGCGTTTTGCAAGGTAGCTTCCTTGCGCGCTTGCGCTTCCAGCTTGGTTTGTTCAATCTGTTTCTGCTTCAGCGGCAAAGTGTATTGCATGGCGTCGGATTCGGCTTTGGCCTGCAACACGCGAACTTGCGCCTGGGCTTCAGCTTGCTTCACTGAGCGCGCCTTCTGGGCCTCTGCTTCCAACTCTGCGATGCGCACCTCTTTGAGCTTTATATCTTGTTCGGTGCTGAGCCGCTCATCTTCCTGCTCCTTTAATAGCAGGCCTTCGAGTCCGCGCGCATACTCTCCCGGCAATTGCAGGTCGCGCAGCAAAACTTCGCGGACCACAATGCCATCGCTTGCCAATCGGGCAGTGATAGCTTGGCTCGCTTTTGCCCGCAACTCCTCGCGCTTGGTGGCGAAAATTTCGCGGGTCATATAATTCGGCGCGAGTTGCCGGTAGATAGTGGAGACCACGGGTGCGACAACCTGTTCTCCTACGGGCTGCGGCAAATTCGTGTGGATGGAGTCGAGCCGCCGGGGATCGAGCCGGTATCGCACCGAGACAGCCAAGCCGATGTTCAATCCTTCGCGAGCCTGCACGGTCAGCAGCTCGCCCTTTTTCTTTTCCGTTTCAGCGGCAATCGTGGAGTACACCTGCTCGCGAGTGTCGTAAAGCGAAACGCTATCGACCAGCGGCGTGATGATGTGCACGCCGGGGTACAGCGTGCCCGGGCGCGCGCCCCAGATTTGACTGATGCGCACTCCTGCCGAGCCATCGGGTATCACGACGATGCTTACTGCCAGCAACAGCGGCAGCAGTGCGGCAATAGCCAAGTGAGATGCCACGAGCCACCGTACCGGGCGTGAAGGTATCGCCGCTTGCGAGGCCTCCGAGTCAGCCTCACCATTAGCTTTTCGATCGATCAGCCGACGCAATTTCTCGGATAGATAGACGTCGTAAGCAACTAAGGCTCCGGCGCTGCCAAACAGCCCGAACCCGAGCAGCATTAACAGATATTTCAAAGCCAGCATGGTGTTACTCCCTTCTCTTATCTGACTACGGAAATGTTCCCCCGCGGTGTCGCAATTCAGCGACGGTTGGACAATGCGCGTGCCGACTGCAAAGTCCCGCGGACCAGCGGCCCGGTCGCAGAGGATCGTCTTGCAGTCGCCGGGCGCATCAGTTCAAATGCCGCATGGAGCAGCAGCCAGTTCAAGAGCACCGCCGCAAAAGCGGCAAATACGGTGGTGATGACGAACATGATGAAATTCAGAATGGCGATCATGGTGAGGCTCCTTGCCGGGTTGCGGCAGACGATCCGGCGGATGTTGCGGTGTGACAAATCGCACGGCTGGCGCCAATTTTTCCAGAGTGTAAACAAAGGCTTTAACCGGGAATTGCGGAAGAGCCCGTGTATGGGGAAATACACGTCGTGGCTGGGCGGACGCGCATTGCGCGCGTTTGGCGGCCTAGTCAATAAAGCGTAATGTAGTTACAGCAGGCTAAAAGGAATTGAGTGCTGCAGCGCCGCTTCAGTAACATGCGCGCCCAGCGGACTGAAAATGCTTACGAAATCAGGCTTTCGCATCGGAACGATTCTAGGGATCCCGATCTACCTGCACGCCAGCTGGCTATTCATTTTTGCGTTGATCACGTATTCGCTGGCAATGCAGTTCACCCAGGCCCATCCGCAGTGGAGCGTCACGCAACATTGGACCGTGGGCGTCATTACCAGCCTTCTATTCTTCGCGTCGGTTTTGTTCCATGAGCTGTCGCACAGCGTCGTGGCCATGCATTACAAGATCAAGGTCGTCTCCATCACATTGTTTATTTTTGGCGGAGTGGCGCGCATCGGACGCGAGCCGGCAAAAGCGAGTCAGGAATTCAACATCGCGATAGCGGGTCCGCTTTCCAGTTACTTTTTGTGCGCCTTCTTTTTCGGCCTGACGCTGGTATTTCCTTACAGCGATGCCTTGGGCGCTCTGGGCCAGTGGCTGGCGCAGATTAATTTTGCGGTGGCTACGTTCAACCTTTTGCCGGGGTTCCCTCTCGATGGCGGAAGAATTTTTCGCGCTGCGGTATGGGGCGCAACGAAGGACTTTGCTCGCGCCACCCGCGTGGCCAGCGTCAGCGGACAGTTGGTCGCTTATGGATTGATTCTGTTTGGCGCCTGGTTCGGCGTGGTCAAGGGGCAATGGCAATCGGGGCTGTGGATGGCATGTATCGGTTTCTACTTGCAGAGTGCTGCTCGCGACAGCGTCACGCAACTGGCGGTGCGACAAACACTGGCTGGATTGCTTGCTTCTGACGTGATGCAAAATGAAGTGCCCACCATCAACCGCAGCACTTCGTTGGAAGAGTACAGTTCCGAAGTGCTAAGGACCGGACGACGCTGCCACCTAGTGGTAACCGACGACCGCCTGGTGGGGATGATGAACGTGCAGGCGCTGAATGCCATTCCGCGCGACGAGTGGGCCAACAATTCGATTCAGGCGGTTATGATTCCGCGGGAAAGCATCTCTTGGGCTGCCCCGGATGAACCTCTCTTGCGATTGCTGGAACGCCTGCTCGCAGCGGACATCAATCAAATGCCGGTGGTCACGGTGTCGGGCGACGATGGTGCGCAGGTCGTCGGCATGGTTACACGCGATTCGATCCTGCGCGTTATGCAAACGCGCGCGGAACTCGGCTCGCCTGTTGCCGCCAAGATTCGACGGAACAACATCGCCTCAGTTTAAATTGTGTTCACCGTTTCTGAGCGGGGGTCCCTGTCACCGCTTGCCCTGCGGCGAGATTCGACGCGGACTTTTACTCCTGTCTCTTATACACATC
>CAXMLS010000797.1:0-4755 GCA_964194235.1 uncultured bacterium
AAGCGTACAAACGGTTGGGATCGGCGGGCGAGCCCTTGAGGTGATACATCTCCCAGCCGGCAAAATGCGGGCCGTTGACGTCCCATTTTTTGCGCTTACCATCCGAGGTAAGAATGAACGCACCTTTGCGGGTGCCAACCAGTACGCGTACTCCGCTCATTTTTTCTCCTTAGCGGCAATCGCCGCGGATGCCGGAAATTTAATTCAGGCAGGCTTCTCGCAATTAATCATCCAGGGAATGCCGAACTGATCGACGAGCATGCCGAAACGCAGGGCCCAGAAAGTTTCCTGAATCGGCATGGTGACGTTGGCGCCTTGCGACAGTGCGTGAAATATGCGGTCGGCATCGGCGGGATTTGCGATGGCGATAGCCACGGAAAAACCTTCCGGGCGCTTGTACTGGTCGGGCGCGCGGTCGGAGCCCATCAAAATCTGGCCTTCGGTGACGAGTTGGGCGTGCATGATTTTCTTTAGCCAGTTTGCGGGCACATGTTCCGCCGCAGGGGTGCCTTCGTGGGGAATCATAGCTGATATTTTGCCGCCCAGACATTGCTGGTAAAACTTGAACGCCGCTTCGCACTGGCCGTTAAAAACGAGATAAGGACTTAACCTCATGGCTACGCTCCTGTGAGGATTGTAGAGTCGTCGATAACCACCGACGAGTCTGCCATATTACTTTTATAATGCAAGTGAAAATATGTTAGGCTGCAAATATGGCGAAGAAAAAACCGGACCCCAGGTGGCGGTCGGGTTGCCCGCTGAATGCGTCGGTGGAAATGCTGGGGGATCGCTGGTCGCTATTGATTATTCGCGACATGATGCTGCGCGGCTCGCGGACGTTTAAAGAATTCCTGGCGTCGTATGAAAGAATCGCGACCAATATTCTGGCGGATCGTCTGCGGAGGCTGGAGAGCTACGGAATTATCGCCGCGCAGCAGGATCCTTCGGATGGCCGCCGGGTGATTTACGTGCTCACGGAAAAAGGAATCGATCTTGCGCCGGTGCTGACGGAAATGGTGCTTTGGGCGGCGGCGCACGAAGAGACCGGGAACCAGGCGCTATTGCAGGAAATACAGAAAGACAAAAAGAAATTTATTGCCGGCGTGCGGCAACGCTGGAGTGAAAATACACTTCGTCAGCTTTTAATCGCGCGCTAGAAACGCGACACGATGAACAGGCCGCCGCCGATGGCGACGATATCTTCCAGCGTGGCGATGATGAAGTCGGGAACATGGAGCGCCGCTACCAGGCGCGTGCGAACTTCGTGGCCGGCGTACGTGCCGATTACGGCGCCCACAACGCCGACAAGGGCGCCAACCACTAAAGATTGCGGACCGGCGGCGGAGCGCGAGCCTGCGGCAGCAATGCCCGCGCCGCACAGTCCACCGAAAAGAATGCGCGCAATCAGGCCGGGAGGCTTTGTGCGGCTGGGCGTGGACGGCAGTTGATCGGCGATCAGTTCGCCAACGGCGGCCAAAAGAAAAATTACCGTGGCTGTAGTGGAGGCCATGAACGAGAGCGAGGTATTGTGCAGGTTGAGCCAGTTGTGGTGCGCGGCCCAGGCCAGAACGGCAGGCCCGGTCATGGAACGCAAGCCCGTAACGACGCCGAGAAAAAACGCCAGCAACAGCACGTGGGAAGAATCCAATGTAGCGGCCTCCTTAGAATTTACGAGCGCGACCAAACCTCGGTTCTCGATCTATAGCTGCAATCTACAGCCAGGGATCATTATTGAGCTTGCCACCGACAAAAGTATTTAAATCACGACATTTTACTGGATCGATGGAAAAATATCGTCGCTATAACGTCCGTTCTAAAACGTGCCACCGAGTGTAAGGCTTTATTCACGAATTAAACCCCTTCGGCTCCGAAGCTGTCAATTCAACTTGCGCCCCATAGCGCCATAAGACCGGTGAGTGTTGAAATCGACGAATAGGATCCTGGCCGACTTTTTTCTTGCCTGCGCGTTCAGGATTCGATATACAATCCCGCGCCATGGCTACGCGCCGAAAGCGAAAGTCCTCACGCTTCACGAGCAAGCGAAAATCCTCGCCTCGCAAGGCCCGCTCATCGCGAGTGAAAATCGCCAAGCTGCCCAAAGAGGCCATGCTCTTAATCGTTATGTTGCACGCAAAGCCCGGCCAGGAGCTACTCCTGCAAGCGGAGCTCAAGGCGTTAGTCCGTCCCACACGCAAGGAAGCGGGCTGCCTGGCGTACGATCTGCATCGCTCCGCGGCGGTCCCTGGAGATTTTTTATTTTACGAAATATGGGCCAACCGCGAAGCGCATACCGAGCACACGCGGACGCCACATTTTCTGCGCTGGAATGCGCGCAAGGATACGCTTTTGGCCGCGCGCGAATCGACTTTCTGGAAGCAAATCGCCTGACAAAGAATTCCGTGCGCTAAAAAATATTTTCAGCTCTCCGGCGACCCCAGATAATATCCCGGCCGCGCCCGCACCTTCACTCCCGGGCGGTCCACGCTCACTTTGATCTCGTGGTAGCCGGACTCTCCCGTGCCCGTCGGGGTGTAACTCAAGCTGTACTGCGAATGCAGCTCGCCGCCGATTTCGTCGATGGCTTTTTCAATGGAGCGGTCCCGGAAAGTGGACACATGCATCCCGCCGGTGGCCACCGCCGCCAATTCCAACGCGTGATCCTTCACCTGATTTTCCGCGTGCTGCACGGCCCAGACCGCCAGCGCCAGCAGATCGATATTTCCGGCGCGGTTTTCTTCGCTCGTCGGCGTTTGCGGCACTCCCGGTTGCGAAGGCAGCGGAAAAGTTCCCGGCGGCGTGGACGCAATGCGCCGCTTTTGCGTTTTTGTTTGCAGTTCCGCGCGCGTGGTGGAAATCCCCACGCTGTAGATCGTTATATTCGCGAGCTGCGCCTGGCGCAACACTTCGCCCAGCTTGGTCGCGCTGCCCACGTCGGTGGCTTCCGACAAAATCAGCAGCACACGCCGACGCCCGGCAACCGCGATGGTTGGCTGCGGCCGGCTCGTCAGCATCTCCACGCCCACGGCCATCGCATCGTACAGCCGCGAGCCGGACGTTCCTTGCCGCATGCCGCTGATGGTTTTTTCGATCGCTTCATTGTCCGCGGTAAACTCCTGCAGCTTATCGATGGAGTCGTTGAATCCCACGATCGCGGCCTCGCCGCTGGGTCCCATCACTGTTTGCGTAAACAAGATTCCCGTCTTGCGAATTTCCGGAAAGATCGCATCGATGCGCGAACTGGTTTCCATCAGAATCACCAGCGAAAGCGGATCGCCACCCAGATCGAAATGCGTGATTTTCTGCGTCACGCCGTTGTCCGTTACCAAAAAATTTTGCGCGTCCAGATCGTGAATCATCTGGCCGCTGCCGTCGCGCACGGTGACCGGCGTGTCCACCAGCGCAACTCGCACCTTCAAGCGCGCCTGCACTTCCGGCGGAGCCTGCTGCACCACCGTTCCAGGCCGCGGCGCGATGGGACCTTCCGGAGCCTGCGCCCAACCCTCCGCGCACGCGAATGCCATCGCTGCCGCAGTTAGCACCAGCCAAGCCGCGGTCCGCGCGACACGATTTAGCGCCGTGGTGACCATGGCTCTCGAATTTCCGCTATGAAATCCAATGGCTATCGCGATGGCCCGCTCCAATCCGTGCTTTTGCTAGTCGATAAGCCCGCGTCTGCTTCCGCTCAGGTAACATCGCTCGCAGTCTCTGCTTCTCTTGCGCCCCATGCCAGCACACAATACAGAAGGAACCCTGGCGCCGCGCCGCACTGTACCGGATTCGACGCGTTCGACCCCGTAGACGTTGCCGCCGCAATCGCCACTTCCCAATTCATTGGACGCATTCCGGAGAGCCAAGCATGCCCGCATCGGCATTACCGAAACTCAAGCCGCAGCACGCGCCCAAGGCGCCTCACGAAGACGCGGAATTTCTGCAGAGCACTCCCGGCCGGCCGCTGCGCATTCTCGCCGAATACATTCACCCGTACGTGCAGCTGAAAAAAGAGGGCATCGGCGACACTATCGTGATGTTCGGTTCCGCGCGCATCCTCCCGCGCGACCTGGCACTGGCACGCTATAACCGCCTGAAAAATGCTCCGATACGCCGTATCAAACCGGCCGATCGCGCGAAGCACCGCGCGGCCATTCATCGCGCCAAAAGTCTGCTCGAAATGTCGCGCTACTACGAAGAAGCGCGCCAGCTGTCCCGCAAAATTACCGCGTGGGCCATGACCCTCGGTCCGCGCCCACGACGCTTTGTGATCTGTTCCGGCGGCGGACCCGGAATCATGGAAGCCGCCAATCGCGGGGCTACCGAGGCGGGGGGCAAATCCATCGGCCTCTCAATCGAGCTGCCGCACGAACAATTTGCCAACGCGTACATCAGCCCGGAGCTCAGTTTTAATTTCCATTACTTTTTCATGCGCAAACTGTGGTTCGCACAAATTGCCAAAGCGCTCATCGTTTTTCCCGGCGGCTTCGGTACTCTCGACGAGCTGATGGAGATGCTAACGCTGATGCAAACGCGCAAGCTTGCCGAGCACAACATCATCCTGATCTATGGCCGCAAATATTGGAACGAAGTCCTTAACTGGAAAGCCATGGTCAACTGGGGCACGATTAACGAAAATGAATTCAAGATGTTGCGCTTCGCGGACACCGTCGATGAGGCTTTCGATCATATCCGCATCGGACTCGAGAAATACCACATGAAAGTGGACTCTTTTCTGCAGTCCTAGTGCTGTCTCTTATACACATC
>CAXMLS010000798.1:0-1993 GCA_964194235.1 uncultured bacterium
GATGTGTATAAGAGACAGCATTACGACACACTGGCCGCGGCGAAAGCAGCGGGAGCGCCGACGATAAACTACGGAATTTTTTTGAACACGATTATTAATTTCCTGATTGTGGTGCTGGCGGTATTTCTGCTGGTGCAGCAAGTGAATCGATGGTCGAAGAAGCCTCAACCAGGGGTGGTGCCGACCACGAAAGATTGTCCGCAATGTGCGATGGCGATTCCGCTGGCGGCGAAGCGCTGCGGACACTGCACTACGCAGTTGGCGTAGCGTTGGATCGGTAAATTAGTTAGGTTGCGTCGGCTTGCGTTTGGTTTGATTGGCCTCTAGGTGAGCGCGCAGACGCTTGACGACTTCCTCTTCGTGGCCTTCGTCCAGCTCTTTCTGAACTTCTTCCAGGGCAAAATGAACGACATCGTGATGATGCAGCTCCTGGGGTGCGAGCACATCGCTGAAACGCAGCCACAGGCGGTGCAGTAGATTTACTTCGTTGCCGGTAAGATTCGGCGCGTGCGGGCCGAGCACTTTATAAACTTTGTCGCCGTTGGCCATATGGATTTCAAGATTGAATTGCGGCTTTTGATCCCCGAGCTGCTCCCACCCATCGCCGATCTGGCGAGCTTGTTCTTCGGTAGTATCCTTCGCGGAATGTCCCAGAACAATGGTGCTGGATTTTAGCGCGGTCGCCGCGCGCAAAATGCCGTCCCACAAATCATTGGCAGCCACGACGGCGAGGCGGATGGATTTGCCACGCTTTTCTGCCATGGACAGCGCTTGAGAAAAAAGTTGTTGCTCGATGCTTCCGAAAAGTTGGTCGGCGTCCAATTCGTTTTCGCCGGACGCCGAGCGTCGCAACAAACGAATGTGCAGGACGACAATGTCGCGGCGGCCGGGCTTGATGCGGTCGAGCACATTGCCAAGATGGTAGAGCGCGTAATGATTGCTGACCGGAACCAGGATATTTCCGGGACGCGCGCCAACTCCTTCGGGAGTTAATTCACTTTCCAGCGCGAGATTGAACTGATCCATCTCCACGTGGGCGACGCCACCGTGACGGCCGCGACGCTCAGAAATCGTAAACACGATGTAGAGAAGAATGGAGAAAGCGCCGCCCGCGACGGTGGCGATGGGCTTGGTAAACAGGTTTATGAACGCGATCAGGAATAATGTGAGCGTGATCAAACCGAGGCCGACAGGAACCTGCACCCCGCGAATGCTGAAGTTTAAAGGCACCTGAAAATCGCGATGCCCGGGCCGGGTGTAGCGAAGCACGAGAACGGAAAGACCGTTCATCGCAAAACTCCAGATCACTCCAAAGGCGTAAAGGTTGGCGAGGAAAGTGACATCGCCGCGGCTGATGATGATGGTTACGATCTGCAGCAAAACGACGATGTTGATGATGCGATAGCTGGTGCCGAAGCGCGGATGCGGCTGGCGGAACCAGTCGCTGAGCACGCCGTCTTCGGAAACGCGATTGAGCACCCCGTTGGATCCAACGATGGCGGTGTTCACCGCGCCGGCAAGAATCAGCGTGCCGACCACGACGACGAATCCATGGAAGATCAGGCGCATGAAAAATGGCCCTTCCAGGTTCATCGCCAAGCCGCCGATCAGGTTTTCAAGGAAGCCCTGGCGGATGTCGTCGGGAATAATCATCACCGCGAAAAAAGAAACCAGCGAAGTGAAGACTAGGCTGTACACGAAAATGACCAGGCCTGCTTTGCGCAGGTTCTGCAGCTTGGGGCTTTCGATTTCGCGATAGACCTGGGCGAGCGATTCTTCTCCGCTCATGGCCAGCACCGAGTGGCCGAGCGCGATGAAGATGGCGATGATGCCGAACATGTGCGGAAGGCTGCTGTGCGCCAGCCAGCCGAGGGCGTTGGCACCAAGCCGGAGATTGCGGGGCGTCGGCAGTGGCGGGAGCGCCGAGGGGGGCACGCTCACCGGGTAAATGCACCATGCAATCAGCATCACCCCCATGACGGTGACGAGCTTC
>CAXMLS010000799.1:0-4952 GCA_964194235.1 uncultured bacterium
GTGAAACATACTTTTCCTCCAGCCGTTGCCTTCAGAACATCGTCGAGTATAACCTAGGCTCACTCTGCACATAACAACAGGCACAACAGCAAAGCTCTACGACTTCTCCGGAGCAGGCGTTAAGACAATTGAAGGTAGCCAAGTAAAAGCGACTCGTGTAAGACATCGGGTGAGCGGGGAAGTTGTTCAAGCGCTGATAATGCGCCGTTTTCACATGGCCGGCTACGCGACTACCGTCCACATCTCACCGCGATTCGCAGCATGGGATCTTCGGTCAATTTGGGAGCTGGCGCAAAACTGTGGCTTACTATCGGATTGCGCTTAAAACCGATTCGCATGGAAGAGTTCGCCCGCATCTTTACGAGGCTCGCCGGCTGGTCGACCCGAAAAAGCTGCGAGCCATTCCAATGATGGCATTCGCAATGAAATACCGAGACCCTCGGGCGAGGAGGGCTATTGACCGAGTCCATTCAAGGTGATCCTGCTCCCGACAAGGTCGTAGCCGCATCGCCCTCGATTGGCGTCCAGACTGTGCGCAGGATAATGGCGGCATTTGCATTACCGCGATTTCCGCGTCTTGTGGTTTGGCTCGTGCACCTCCAGCGTCGGCACGTGGATGCAAAATGTCGCCGAGAACTGGCTTGTTCTGTCTTTAAGCGGCTCGGCGTTTTTACTAGGTCTCGACGCATTCCTGCAGCAATTGCCGATCATGCTTTTCACTCTGCTAGGAGGGGTCCTCGCCGACAGGCTTGACCGTCGACGAACGCTGCTCGTTTCGCAATACATACAGATGTCATGTGCTTTCACCATGGCGACGCTAGTCTTTTTCGGCCTGATCCGTATTTGGCACATTCTCTTGCTCTCGTTTATTACGGGGTCGGCGCAATCGTTCGGGGGACCGGCATCTCAAGCACTGTTGCCCTCACTTGTGGCCAAGAATGATTTGCCTAACGCGATCGCCCTCAACTCGATCCAATTCAATCTGGCCCGTGTCATCGGCCCGTTGCTCGCCGGTGTTGCATTTACACTCTTTGGAGCGGCAGCATGCTTTTCTCTGAACGGACTGTCATTCCTGGTAGTGATCGTCGCCTTGATGGCCCTGCACGTGAGGCACATACCTTCCGCGTCTTCCGGGCATTTAGGTGAAGATTTGCGCGGTGGCCTTTCTTACGTTCGGCGCCAAGGCAGCGTGCTCGCACTAACGATGCTTGCCGCGACAACCACTTTTCTCGCTTTTTCGGTTCTGACCTTCCTGCCGCTCTTCGCGCGAGGCGTGTTCCATGAGGGCATTGGCGGATATACACGGTTGATGGCCTTTTCAGGCGCAGGCTCGGTGGTGGGTGCGCTGGCCGTCGCATGGCTTGGAAAGTACAAGCGGATGGGTCTCACGGTTCTTATTGTTCAAGGGCTCTGTGGCTTGTTGATAATTGCGTTCGCGTCCTCGCGAGTGTTGTGGCTGAGCGATATTTTGCTCTTTTTCACTGGCGCTGCCCTCATTGTCGTTTTTTCCACCGTTACGTCTCTCGTTCAACTTATTGCGCCGAACGAGCTGCGTGGACGCGTTATAAGCATCTACATGGTCGCTTTTCGCGGTGGGATGCCGCTCGGAAGTCTCATTAGTGGGTATTTTGCGAGTCTCTATGGTGCTCCTGCGGTACTCTTTGTCAACGGCATCACACTTGTCGGCGTGGCGACGTATTTCTTAGTTAGAGGGCATGGGATACGAGAGTTGTAGTGGAATTTCGGCTATCTACCTTCTCATCCTGATTAAAAGTAGAACTCAGGGGAGCATCGAGGCCCACTACTTACAGTCATCATTGAGTCTTGAGCTGAAAGCTTCTCGCTGCAGATACGCACAGTGTATCTCGAAACGATTCCCAACCGCGACAACTTGGCATCCTAATTTCGCAAGGAGTGCCTGGCGCCAGAGTAAATTTTGAGAGCTGATACAACTCGTTGCTCTCCCGCTTGACGCGATTCCAGTTGCTCGCTACGGCGCGTGGGAGGCGACGACGCCGATGTCGGCGATGTTGTCGCCTTTTTTGAGGGAGGGAACGGCGTTGATGTGGAGAATCACACCGGTAGCAGGCGCGCGCGCTTCAAAAATGGATTTGCCGAAATAGTCCGTGACGTAGCCGAGTTCCATGCCTTCTTGAACGTAGTTACCCCGCTTGACGAGCGGGTACCAGATGCCTGGGCCACCGGAGATGACATCCACGATTTTCTCGAGCCAGACGGGATTCTCGATAGGTTGAGGATCGCCGGGACGCATTTTAAGAGCGCGCATGGTACTGAGTGTGCCATTTACAAGGAGGGCGACGTCATCGGTTTCGACGGTTCCGGCGTATCCGGCCTCGACGACGATGGAAGGTTTGCCGCGAGCAGTGGAGGTGTTGTCGAGGTAGCGCGTGGAGGTAAGGTCGGTGGGACGGTCGCGCCAGATGATGATGTGATCGAGACCGAAGGCGAGAACCATTTCTTTGGAGATGCGATCCTGTGCATCTTTGCCCGTGGGCGCCCAGTAGGCGTAGGGTCGGAGGCTCTCGTCGAGGTCGCCGCCGTGGTAGTCGATGAGGAAATCGCAGCGGTCGACGACCTGTGTGGTGATGAGGAAGGACGCGCGTTCAGTTTGCGTTCCGTCGGCTTTACCCGGATAAAACCGGTTCATGCTTTTGTTGTCGATGGGATTGACGTGGGGAACTTTTTGTTCGAAGGACTGGACATTGACGAGCGGTAGGAGGATGACGGTGCCGGAGAGTTGATTGGGATCAAGTAAATTGATGAGTTTTTCGATAGCGATGATGGAGACGTATTCGGTACCGTGAGCGCCGGTGACGAGAGCGAGGACCGGTCCCTTTTGGGCTCCATTGATGACGACCGCGGGCAGATTCGCGGCGGAGTCGACGCCCGCAGGGACCTGGAGATAGCCGGTAGATTTTTGGCCAGGAGCTGCGGAGGCAGTACCGACCGAGAAAAATGTGCCTTGGGTGCGGGCGAGAACTGGGCACAGCAGGAGAATCAGAAACGCGGCAACGCTATGACGCGAAGAACTAGGCATGGGGACTCTCGAAGCGCGCGAGGATAGCGCGAGTGGAGTGCTTTGAGCAATGCCAAGAATAGAATTCAGATTACCGCCATGCCAGACCTCTCCTAAATAGCAAGTGCCTTAGTTTCATTGGCAGATTTGTTGTACATGTACTCGGCTAGGTCCTTCAGTTCCGCCGATTTCGCAACGTGATCGGCATAGAGTCGTTCCCAACTGTAGAATCGGAATTTATCGCGTGATTGTTCCGGGAGGAACGTGCGAATACTTTGCGTAGGGTCTTGATATTCGACCTCGTTTTGTTTCTGGCTAAACTGTCCTTCGCACACGAGATTAATCAAAGCCCACCTTACCCCGAGCTTGTTCGCCATAAAGATCGCGAATACCAAATTACGATACAACTGCGAATAAAAGATCCCCGACAATGACGGTGCAAGAAGCGCTTCGCGGGGGAGTGTCTTCGTCGCGTATCTTTCCAAAATGCCCTCACGAGATGTTGGCTTCACGCCAGAAACATCATCAGTTCGTTTGCCCGAGGCGATAGTGTTGCCCGAGGTGAATTTGGCTTCCACAAGGACCAACACCTGCCCTGGTACAAATAACATGATGTCCGGCTCGGTTAAGAACTTGGTGATACCTTTTTCGAATTGGTCACGGGCGCATTTTAAAGCGGGAAACAATTTTGGCTTTGAGGGACTACTAAGTCTGATTTTAAGACCCCACAGATAGAGCTCAGGCTCCTCCTTTAAGGATAAGCCGGTGAGCGATGACAATAGCGTTGGAAGTATCCGGCCTCTCGCCAGGCGGGAAAACACATTCCACGTGAGAGCGTCTTCACTGGTTTCGTGGCAGATGCGATGAGTCTCGGCTTTGGCCGCGTTACCCAGAACGTGGTTGCTGAAATATTCGCGCTCGAACAAAATATTCCGCAAGGCCGCATTACGTTGCGAAGTTTCATCGTAATACACGAAACTTTGAGTATGGATTCTAATGCGGTGTACAGGGCAGTAAGGCATCTTACCCCACTGGCTATCTGCCTTCCCTAAAGGGGCCACGCAGCCCGAGACAGGGCAGCTACCTAGCTTACCTACCGGAGAGGCGAGATTTCGAATGTCAAAATATTCGTTGGTTGTCATTTATAACCTCAGCATATGCGTGTGGCCCATGGCCCGTAGATGAATACCGTGCGGGGGTGTCGCCAGCTACGATATAAGATATACATAAAATGAACGGTCGTCACATTTCCTACCGTCTCCTCCGAGTTCCTACACGCTGACAATTTCTATCTCGACAATTTGGAGCGGGTCGGATTCGAGACCGCTGAACAGATGAAGTGATCCTTCTATTCATTATTTCCCCCTGCCTAGGAACGTCCAACACTGCAATTTCCAGATCGAATATCAAATTCTCGTGGGAATACGCCCTCCGGCGGCTATATAAGCTCAGAATCATGCCGAATGCCTGAGTAAACCATCTCGTAAGTCACAATGATGTAGCATTCTTCTATCCGGGCTACTGGTCTCAAATGCGCGCGCCTAGAATTCTACCGTGGTGAGAATGAAAAAACTAAATTAGGGTCACAAACGCTACTGGAGGTACCTTGAGGCTAGACAGATTGAGATCACGACGGAGCTGTGTTCGGTGGGCGCTGCCGCTGCTAGTGCTAGGAATTCTCGCGTCACCTTTGCGCGCCTCGGCCGCATCCGGAGCACAAAGAGTGATCATCGACACGGATCCAGGAACGGACGATGCGTTAGCACTTCTGCTGGCATTTCATACGCCGGAACTAAAGTTAGAAGGCATCACAGTCGTGGCTGGGAACGTCACCGCCGATCTCGGACTGGAAAACGCATTACGAATCGCTCACCTCGCTGGTCGTTGTGACCGGGCCGAGGTTTTAGTCCAGGAG
>CAXMLS010000800.1:0-3654 GCA_964194235.1 uncultured bacterium
CTTTTAGCCCTTATCTCAAAACAGTGCCTCCCCAAAAGCCAAACCAACGCTAAGCGCAAATCCTGAATGGTAGGTGAAGAATGGCCTATTGGCGAGGCATCCTCGACGGCGTTTGGAGGGTTGGAGACACAATGATGCAAAATGCTGGGAACAAAACGTCACGAATGTCCCCAATGAATGGACTTAGTTGTGGTGACTGGGCCTCTGAAATCGTCAATATGACCTCCGAGCATGTGCCGACCAGGGAACCGGAGTAAATTAGCCATTTCGAATGACCAAACTGCACAAGTGTGCACTGCATTGCTCTTCACAATTCCAGGGAATCTCTTCCTAAACGCTCGCTACGATAGCCGCTGTTCGCATTAGGAGCCTGATAGGGCGATTTTAGTATTCACTTCGGCGAATTCCTCACCCACGTTTTAAATTCCTTCTATAACCAACCTAAAATCATTAGACTAGACGTATTAAACCACTAGACATAAAGTATCTGGTAATAAAAGTAAAAGGTTGGCGTTGACTTCGACAGCTGCTCGCGCATTTACGGCTAGGCCCTTAGACTAGGCCCCTTACAACCAGGGAGGGAACATGAGCTCAACTCGCAACCCAGGGAGAGTCGCCGGATTCTGGTACCTGCTCCTCGTCGTTATCGGCCCACTGCGCCTTATTTATATTCCCAACAAACTGTTCGTGCACGGAAATGCGACCGCGACGGCCAGCAACATCGCCGCTCACGAGCGGCTATTCCGTCTCGGTATGGTGAGCGAACTGGTTGGTGCGATTGTGCTGATTTTACTCGTGCTGGCCTTTTACCGGTTATTCGAGAGAGTGGATCAGTACCTCGCTGTGCTGGTGGTAATCTTCGGCGGTGTGATGCCAGCCACCATCTCCATCGTTAGCGTCGTGAGCGACGCTGGCGCCCTAATGGTCGTGCGCGGAGCCGATTTCCTGTCCGTTTTCGACAAGCCTCAGCGCGACGCACTGGCCATGCTGTTTCTCCAGCTGGGTAACCATCAAACCACCGCCGCGGAGATCCTCTGGGGGGTGTGGCTCCTCCCGTTGGCGGTGCTTGTGTACAGGTCACGTTTCCTGCCGCGGTTCCTCGGCGTCTGGCTCGTCATCAATGGCTTCGCCTACGTGATCATGAGCTTTACGGGTTCCTGTTCCCGCAATATTACGACAAGGAGTTTCTTATCTTCCAACCCGCTCTCTTCGGGGAGCTGGCGCTCATGCTGTGGCTCTTCATCAAGGGCGCCAAGCCGCAACCGCTCGACGCCCCAGCTTTATCGTCGGCGGTTGGTTAGGCTGCATCGCTGGTGTTTGAGAACTCAGGCGTTAGGCGCAGCTAGCACTCACAATGCTGCATCAGGTCACTCGTGGCTTTTCGGCAATCCGGAAGTGATGACTCGTCGATTGCCAACTTCCGAGAAGCCCGTGATCCGGGCGCAATCGACTCGTAAGCTCTTTGTGCTAAACTCCCCGTCGTAACGCGGTGAAGTTGGCGATCCCTCAACTTTTCCCCAAACTGGTGCGCTCCATGAATTGCAATGTGGTACGAGCATCGTGCCTGCTCACTGTTCTGGTTGCCACTTCGAGTTTTCTGCGCGCTACCGATCGCCCGTCGGCGATTGCTGCCAATGATAATCGCTCTATGGCCGGCGAACTCCGGGGCGGCGTGCTGAGTATCTCTCTCGAGCTTGGCGAGGGGCAGTGGCATCCGGAGGGCGAGGACGGTCGGATTCTCACTGTATATGCTTTCGGCGAGACGGGCCGAACTTTGCAGAATCCCGGCCCACTGATTCGCGTACCACAAGGCACCCAAATCCACGTCACCCTGCACAACGGACTTCCCGTTGTGGCGACGGTGCATGGTTTACACGAACGCCCCGGCTCCCTCGGGGATGCCCTCATTCTGCAGCCCGCTGCTACCCAAGACGTGCGCTTCAATCCCGGCGAGCCGGGCGTCTACTACTACTGGGCTTCCACAACTGGCAGCCCACTTGAACGGCGCATACCGATTGAAACCCAGCTCGCGGGAGCCTTCATCGTCGATCCCCCAGGTGACGCTGCAACTGATCGCGTCTTCGTCATCGGTGTCTGGTACAAAAACGCGCCTTTCCGCGCAGGTTCACCGCAGGTTGCCACGATCAACGGAAAGTCCTGGCCCTACACCGAGCGTTTCACTTTCATGCCGGGGGAAACGGTCCGGTGGCGATGGCTCAACCCCAGCGTCAGCGTGCATGCTATGCATCTCCACGGCTTCTACTATCACCTGGATGGCGTCGGCGACGCCGAGCAATACAAATCCTACAAGGAAGTCGAACGGCCCCTAATCGTTACCAAGTTCATCGAGACGGGGCAGAACTTTGACATGACATGGGTTCCGGAGCGTGCTGGTCGATGGCTGTTTCACTGTCATATGGTGATTCACATGTCGCCCCCGGAATGGTCACTGCTTGTCGAGAAGCCTGAGCACGGTGCGGCAGCGACCGCAACTCACCAGGAACACCCCTATTCGGCAGAGACGCAACACGCCGGCATGGGGGGCTTGGTCCTCGGAATCACCGTGGGCGGAAACGAAAGTGTCAAGCCGGCGGTTTGGCATGCCGAACGGAGACTGCAACTCACCCTCGATGAACGCACTGGCGGTACCCAGCCACGTTACGCTCTCCAGTTGCGCGACCTCGCTCAGCCGCTGTCTGCATCGCCGGAGCCCACGATCCCGCAATTAATTGGCCCGCCCATCATCCTCACCCGCAGCCAACCCGTGGAAATTGAGATAGTCAATCGTTCCAAGCAGCCCACCGCGATCCACTGGCACGGTATCGAACTCGAAAGCTACTACGACGGCGTGGCTGGGTGGACCGGAACGCCACAGCAAACAAGCCCCGCCATCAACCCGGGGGAATCTTTTCTCGTGCGAATGGCGCCGCCCCGCGCTGGCACGTTTATCTACCACACGCATTGGCACGACCAGGAGCAACTGGAGAACGGTGTTTATGGTCCGCTGATAGTAGTGCCGAGCGGCCAGAAATTCGACCCCGAGTCCGACAAAACCTTTCTCTTCAGCTTGGGAGTGTTCGAACCATTCGGACCGCTGTTGCTGATCAACGGTCATCCCCAGCCTGCGCCTCTGAGCCTGGTTGCCGGGAAAAAATACCGGTTCCGGCTCATCAATATCGCACCCGACAATGCTCAAATGCGGGCCTCGCTCCGGAAAGCAGGAATTCCCGTACAATGGCGCATAGTCGCCAAGGACGGCGCTGACCTACCGCCGGCGGCAGCGATATTGCAAACGGCGGAGTTCGGCATTACCGTCGGCGAGACTTACGATTTCGAATACGAAGCCAGCACTCCGGAAGAGCTGGCGTTGGAAGTCTACTTACCTGGCCCCAAGTTGCGGGTAACGCAGGGATTGATGTTTGCTGCCAACCGGTCGAGCAATTAGTCGTCCTATGCCTTAATCCGCACCAAAATATAAGGATACCTTGTGTCCCCGTTCAATCGGAAGATTCTGTCCGGATAGTCGGCAAACCGGAAGTTGAGATCAGTCTCCCAGATAAGTTCCGGATGGCCCGTCGGGCACAATCCCGACGACATTCATACTCAGTTGCGAACAAGGATCTACGTCTACGCGAACGAGTCAGCAAGGGGGTC
>CAXMLS010000801.1:0-5284 GCA_964194235.1 uncultured bacterium
TAGCGTCGAAAGCAGCTGTAGCGGCGGGCGGGACGTGCGGCGCCTTCAAGCGCATCGGCCATTCGACCCTGCTAATGCCGCGGCGGTTGTTGGGGGCCAGCGTGTCCACCACGTGGCCCTGCGCGTCCAAGATTTCAATTTTCATTTTTCCGAAGATGTGGCGCTTCTTCTGGTAATAGGTGATTATCGCGGCGTCCGGCGGATTTGGCCCCGCAAACATCGCGCTGCCTTCTGCCCAGCCGCCGTTGGCATTGAGGCGCTGCTGGGGCGGTTTGCCGGGCAGAAATCCGGCTTCCTGGGCCATCACTTCAGGAGTCAATTTTCGCAGCGGCGAAATATCGTCGATGATCCAGATGCCGCGGCCATGCGTGGCGATGACCAGATCGGATTCTCTGGGGTGCACAACGATGTCGCGGACGGGAACCTGCGGGAAATCTCTTCCACGGTACTGCGCCCATTGTTTGCCGCCGTCGAGAGAAATCCACAGCCCGAATTCAGTACCGAGAAACAACAAATTGGGCGAGACAGTGTCTTCCTTGATGACGTGGGCGAAGCCACGGACGCCGCTTTCCGCGCTTACGATGGAGGTCCACGTTTTGCCGTAATCCGTGGTCTTGTACACGTGAGGATACATATCTCCAAACGTGTGACGGTCAAACGCGGCATACGCCGTGGCTGGATCGTATTGGCTCGCTTCCACCCAGGAAACCCAGGACGATTTCGGCAGATTCGCGATGTTGCCCACGACGTTGGTCCAGTTTTTTCCGCCATCGCGCGTCAACTGCAAGTTGCCATCATCAGTGCCCGCCCAAATGGTTTGCGCTTCGCGCGGCGACTCGCTGATGGAATAAATCGTGGTGTGCATCTCGGCGTACGAATTGTCCACGGTCACGCCGCCGGATTCTTCCTGCTTCTGTTTGTCAGGGTCGTTGGTCGTCAAATCTGGCGAGATGCGGTCCCACGTCTGGCCGTGATCGCGGGAACGAAACAAAAATTGCGCGCCAATATAGATGGTGCCCTTCTCGTTCGGGCTTAGATGGATAGGACTGTTCCAGTTGAAGCGTAGCTTCCCTTCTCCGTAATTGGGCTCCGGTTTAATAAAGCGAGCTTCGAGAGTGGTGCGATTCACGCGACCGACATTGCCGCCCTGCGATTCCGCATAGACAAAGTTTGGATCGGAAGGATCGGCAAAAGCCCAGAAGCCGTCGCCACCGAACAGATTTTCCCAGCGGCTATTGGTAACTCCACCAGGATATTGTGAATCGCCGGCCCACACGCTATTGTCCTGCAGCCCGCCGTAAACGTGGTAAGGATCCTGCATATCGACGCTGACGTGATAGAACTGAGAAATCGGCAGGTTGTAACCTTTCCACCACGTATTACCGCCGTCGTAGGAATACCAAATCCCGCCGTCATCGCCAGCGATCAAATGGTTGGTATTGTCGGGATCGATCCAAATATCGTGGAAGTCGCCGTGGGCACCGCTGGAAATGACGCTGAAACTTTTTCCACCGTCTTCGCTCATGATTAAGGCCAAATCGGGCTTGTAAAGTTTATTTTCGTTTTTCGGATCGACAATCAGGTTACCGAAGTAGAAGGGCCGCCAAACCATCCAATTGCTACGATCGCCCTCCTGCCAGGTTTTTCCTCCATCGTCGGAACGGAATAACGCGCTTCTGTTGGATTCGATCAGCGCGTACACGACGTCGGGCTTCGATCTCGCGATGGAGACCGCCACGCGGCCCCAGGGCTTAGCGGGTAACCCCTGCGAACCTTTTTCATCCAGATCTTTCCAGTTCGAGCCGCCGTCGGTCGAAATAAACAGCCCGCTGCCGCTGGGAGCGGTGGAATTTTCGCCGCCAGAGCGGAAGGTCCAGCCTTTACGGCGAAAATCCCACATGCCGGCGAATAATACTTTGGGATTTTGCGCGTTCATGGAAATCATGGAACAACCGGTGGAAAGATTCGCGCCTTTTAATATTTTGTTCCACGTAGTGCCGCCGTCGGTGGTCTTGTAGAGGCCGCGATCTTCGCTGTCACTCCATAATTTTCCGGGCACACAGGCATAGACGATATTGCTGTCAGTGGGATCGATCAGGATTTTGGAGATGCGCTCCGACTCCTTTAATCCCATGTTGGTCCAGTTTTCGCCGCCGTCGGTGGATTTGTAAATACCGTCACCGACTGACACGCTGTTGCGTGTCCAGGATTCTCCCGTGCCCGCCCAAATGGTCTTCGGCGATTTGGGATCGATGGCAATGGCTCCAATCGATTGCGCGGTCTGTTTGTCAAACATCGGCTTGTAGGTCGTGCCGCCATTCACCGACTTCCACACGCCGCCACTGGCCGCGCCAACGTACACCGTCAAGCGCCCGTTTTCTTTTACGGCGCTGAGCGCGGCGATGCGGCCGCTCATCGCTGCCGAACCTATATTTCGCGCTCCCAGGCCCGAAATCGCGTCGGAGTCGTACGGCACATCCTGCGCGAGAAGGTAGCCAGGCGAGAACACAGCAATCACAAGTAACGTGGTGATGAGCAGGCAGCGAGTTACATTTGACATTTGCATTTAGTCCTTAAACGAAATTTTTATACTGAAGTCACCAGGCAAACGGTGAACTTATTGGTGCACGTCTGACAACGTACGGGTGGTTGCCTGCGCGCCTTTTGCGCCTGGTTGGTCCCGGGGCTTCGACGAGGGCAGTGCAAACAGCGTGTCTTCCAGCGGCACGTTTAGTTCAATCTTCTCAACGGTATATTTCGTGCGTGAGGGGCTTCCCTTTTCGCCGCCTTCAAAGGCAAAGGGAAAATACAGCCCGTCTATCTGCTCATAGTCGCCGTAGTAATTTTCTGTGAACTGTACGGCTCCGCGGATATTGCTCTGGTTTTCCACTTTGATTTCCAAGAAGGAATCCGCATCGAGAAAGTAGTAACGCACATCGCCATTTTTCAGCGTCAATTTCACTTTGTAACAATCCGTACCTTCGACGGAGTCGTGGCCCACCAGCTCGGCTTGATGGCCCTTCTCTTTGTAGTTAACCAATGGGCCTTCAATGTCGGCGTCAATTACCAAGCTCTTCAAATCGTCCTGCGACAAGAGCTCGGCATCCTTGCGACCGCCGAACGGGGAAATCTGCCAGCCGGTCTTGCCGTCATACGCCTGAATTTGCGCCAGACCCTGAATCAACGCTTCCTCGCGAACCTTGTCAGGGCGCTTATTCTCCTGAAGGAACCCGGCGCGAAACGGGCCCTGCGAAAATTTTCCGGTGGTGCGAATGGTGCGCACAGTCTTAAGCTTTTCCAGGCCGCCATGGGCTTGAATGTTCTTGGCAATGACTTCGTCCACGGTTTGCGCGTGCGCGGCCGGTGATTCCAGAAGTAGGAACATTAAAAGGAACGGGACCACGAGGGCGCCTGGCACTAGATAGCCGAAGATTCTCAGTCTTGATGCGATTCTCATAGGTTCTCCGAATTTACCTATTTAAAGTTATAACAATTTGAACAAGGCAGGAAGACAGAACTACTTTACTCCGACGAACGGCAAGAGAATTTGTTAGCACAATTACTGTCGGTCCATTACCAGATAGCGGCAATCCCATCGTCGGCGAATGATTGCGCGACGATGTCGCCTTCATAACCAGATTTAGGTATCTTAACTGGACTTATCTTTGGCGGGAGGCCGCTCGGTGCACCGATTTATCCTGGTGGTGACGTGTTTGTTTCTTTTGAGCCCCTCGGATTTGTTCGCGCAGGCGGGTCCGGAACGGGGAGGACATGACCTGCAAATCTGGACGAGCGGCGGACATGGCATCAACGGAAGCCAGTCGGGAGACGGCATTTTTAATATTGGGGCTCGTTACGGCTGGATCCTGACGGCACCCCATGGGCCGGGTGTTCTCCGCGGCCGCTTTGAATATGCCGTGGACGTCGTACCGCTTTTCCTGGTGGTGCAGCAGACCAATACGGCGTATGGCTTCGGCGTGAATCCATTCGCACTGAAATGGAATTTCGAGGCGCATCGCCAGGTGATCCCTTATCTGGAGGTTGGCGGCGGCACCTTGTTCACCAACGTGAAAGCACCTCGGGACACGTCGCACGTAAATTTCACCACCAGCGGCGCAGCGGGCATGCATTTCCTGCGCAGAAAATATAATTGGAGCGCAGAAGTGCGTTTCATGCACATCTCGAACGCTGGGCTGTCGCGGCCAAATCCGGGTATCAATACAATCCAGGTGCGAATGGGCTTCGGTTTATTTACGCAGCCGCGATGAAGGCCAACGCCCAGGATTTCGAAGCAAATAATGCCGCCAAAACGGATTCGGAGCATACTAAGTATCTGCTACATGCATAGGAGCCATAAAAAATGTCGAAATCGCATTCCGTTGGTACCCGCTTGATCTCTTTTGTATTTGCTCTCGCGATTGTCGTTGTGTTGGGAGTTGGATACCGCGTCGTTCATGCCGGCGATAAAGCTCCGGCGGTGGGGTCGGCAGCACCGGACTTCACCCTGAACTCTCAGGAAAATAAACCGGTCAGCCTGCACGATTTCAAAGGCAAATGGGTAGTGCTCTATTTTTATCCCAAAGATTTTACGAGCGGGTGCACCGTGGAAGCCCATAACTTCCAGCGTGACCAGGCGCAATATGACACAAAAAATGCGGTAATTCTTGGCGTCAGCATGCAGGACGCGGATTCACATCAGAAGTTTTGCACCAAGGAAGGCCTCAGCTTCAAGCTTCTCGCGGATACCAACAGCAAAGTTTCGTCGACGTATGACTCGGTTATGAATCTTGGTGTAGCGAAGCTTTCTGCGCGTCATACGTTTTTGATCGATCCGGATGGGGTCGTCCGAAAGGTGTATCAGGACGTCAAACCGGAAAAGCATAGCGGAGAAGTGCTGGCAGCGTTGGACGAGTTGCAGAGAAAATAGCGTCGGGAAGTAAAGCTGCACATTACGTTCACCGCATTCTCACCGCTTACCAAAGATGATCACCCGCGCGACAGCACCAGAAAAATCTGGGAGTCCTTCGATTTGGAGGGCTGCCGATAGTGGTCCGAAGTTTTACGGTTCGTCGTCACCGTCACCGTGCAAGGCGGGACGCTCCGGCGCGGACTTGTTCGGGTCAATCTCGACGTAGCCGGCCTTGGTCAATTCCCGGTTCAGTTGCGCAAGATCCTGGCTGCGAATCGTCACCCACTGCTGCTGCAGTTTTTGTAACGCTTGCTGTTCCTCCTGATAAACAGAGGCGGCTTGGGTCGTGGGGGCAGCGTCAGCACTGTCTATGAC
>CAXMLS010000802.1:0-2240 GCA_964194235.1 uncultured bacterium
GGCGCATACAGGGGGTTCTCTTGACAGCACGAGTAACTCGGCCTACACTACGGAGTTTTTAGATGCCCTCAGTAACGCACTGTGAGGGCGGGACTCCTATGGACAAGAAAAGACTCGAATACTACAAGAAGAAACTCTCGACGCGGCGTGAAGAGCTGATGAAAACAATCGCCCGGACGCAAGAAGAAGGGCGAACCGCGGACGACGACCAAACCGTCGACCTGGCGGACAAAGCGGCTAACTCCTACACCAAGGAGTTTCTGTTCGGTATGACCAATACCGATCGGACGATCCTGAACATGATCGATGCGGCGCTGAAGCGCATACAGACGGACGACTATGGCGTGTGCGCGAATTGCCAGGACGAGATGCAACAGAAGCGCCTGGAAGCGGTCCCTTGGGCCAAGCACTGCATCAGTTGCCAGGAAAAGATGGAACAGGGCCTGCTGTAGGGCTTCACCGCCGGTAATTCCCTGCTGATGTTTAGTAAACAATACTGATTACTAAATAATACTTGCTTCAGACGTGCAGGAGCGTACATTGCTGGCATGGCACGCGCGGCATTGTCTCGGAGAGGTGCGCAGCCAGAGGTGCGCGCGAGCGAGGGCGGCCGGTTATCGGAAATCAGCGCGGCACTGCTAAGTGTGCTGATGCCCGCCGGTTGCCGGATCTGCGAGAGTTTGCTGACGAGAGCTTCACGCATTCCTATCTGCGACGAGTGTCTGGCTTCTTTTCAGCCAATTGTCAGCGCGGTTTGCGACACGTGCGGAAATCCGATCGAGGGTGTAACTACCGGCTCCCAGGAACCAGCTTCGGGCGACGGGCAAAAATTTCTTTGTCCCATCTGCATGAGAAAAAAACACTACGAGAAGCGCATTTACCACTTCGATCGGGTGCGAAGCTGGTCGCTTTACGATGGCACGATTGTTCGAGCAATCATCCTTTTGAAATTCGAGAACATCGATCCGCTGGGCAGGCTGTTTGCGGGATATCTCCGCGAAATGGTGGCGCGGGAAGCTGCCGCGTTTGAAGCGGATGTGGTGGTGCCGGTGCCGCTGCACCGGCAGCGCGAACGCGAGCGTGGCTATAACCAAGCCGCGCTGATCGCACGACCGCTGGCTAAGATGCTGGGAGCCCCGTACAAATCGGTGTTGCTGACCAGAACACGGCCGCGGCCGGACAAGCACGTACTAAGTCATGATGAACGCTGGGAGTCGGTGCGTGGTGCTTTTGCCACACGTCCAGGCAGCCAAGTTGACAATTTACGCGTCTTACTGGTAGATGATGTAATGACTACTGGAGCGACACTCGATTCGTGCGCGAAGGCGCTGCTCGACGCGGGAGCTAAGGCGGTGGCCGGGTTAACAGTAGCCCGCGCCGTATCAAGAAGGTCCGCTGAACATCTCCAGTAACATAACATCGTAACCCGAGGGAAGCGCGATGAGCGCACGACGGCCAAGCATGGTCGATTCCCGGGGGCGACCTACCCCCGAAGCGTCGGAAGCGGCTGTGCCCGGCTCCGACAGTCCCGCCGGCAGTAGATTCCCATCTACGAGTTCGGTCAGGCGCATCGCGTTGATGCAGGAGCCTGTGCTGGTGCTGAACGCCACGTATGAGCCTATCAATGTGACCGCGGTGCGGCGCGCCATGGTGCTGATGCTGAAGGGCGTGGCGCAGGCGGAAGAGTTGCACAACTCGGAGGTGCACTCGGCGGCGCATAGTCACCGGGTACCGTCGGTGATTCGGCTGCTGGCGTACCGGCATATTCCGCAGCAGAGCCGAGCGCTTTCACGGAAAAATATATTGCTGCGCGATCGCAATACATGTCAGTTTTGCGGGCGAGTTTTCCCCAGTTCGGAATTGACGCTGGACCACGTGGTGCCGCGATCCCGAGGCGGACGCTCGTCATGGGAGAATCTGGTGGCTTGTTGTTACCGCTGCAATAACAGCAAAGGTGATCGCACGCCGGAGGAAGCGGGTATCAAACTGGCCCGGAGGCCGCGTCCTTTTACGCTGCACACGTCGCGACAGCTGATGCGATTAATCGGTCACCGCGATGAGAGATGGCGTAAGTATCTGTTTTACTAGATGTTCCGCATGTTAATAAAACTTAACAACAAAAATTTTATTCGCGGGAAACCTTTTCGGCCCCCGTACATCTAAATCACTAATTACCACTTCGAGGACACACCCCGGGAAGCAGCTAAGGCACACGCTTTAGCTGCTTCTCTCCTTTTACG
>CAXMLS010000803.1:0-5155 GCA_964194235.1 uncultured bacterium
ATATTCGCTTAAGCGAATATAAATTATGACCGCAGCGAATGTCAATCTGATGTTTCGCGCGTTCTCCGATCGCACCCGCCTGCGCATTTTGCACCTGCTGCTGGTGGGAGAACTTTGCGTTTGCGATATCGTGACGGTGATTCGGGTGCCGCAACCCACGGCCTCACGGCATCTGGCTTACCTACTTCGCGCGGGATTAATTACGAAGAGGAGACAGGGGCTCTGGGCTTATTACCAGCTGACACCGGCGAGGTCGGTGTTTCATCACAGCCTGATCACGTGTCTGAGAGAATGTTTCCGCGATGTTGCAGAACTTGCGGGGGACGCGAAGCGTGCCGTGAAGATCAAAGTTTGTTGCGCTCCTCCGAAAAAACAAGCGTCGCGACGGATTAGTCGGGTTCCTTTGCATGAGTAATTCCGGCGCCGAGTCATCACGTCGCAAAAACATTTTTGTGTACGACACGATTTATTGAGCTCTGCCAGCATGGTAAACTTGGCATTGTCAGTGTTGCGGGAATGGCGGAACTGGCAGACGCAGCAGGCTTAGGACCTGCCGGGCGCAAGCTCTTGGGGGTTCAAATCCCTCTTCCCGCACCATCCACTTGCCGTATCATCAAGCCTGCATAGAAAACTCCGCCACACGATTGTTAAACACAGCAGGCATAGTTAAGGCGGCCAACGTGGTAAACATTGCGCCATGATTGTTCACGAGCAAGACAATGAGCTGGTAATCATCCGGCAGACCGACCACGCCCTGCTATCGGGATTTTTCGCGCGTGAATGGGGAAACGAGCTGTTCTCGCGGCCAGAACCTTTTGAATCTTTTCGGCTGGCGGCTGCCGAACACGATAACGGATGGCAGGAATGGGAGCTCCTGCCGCAAGTCGATCCGTCCACGTTCTTGCCGTACAGTTTCATGTCCATTCCGACGACCGAGCACATCGCGCTTTACCAACTTGGAATCGACCGCATCCTGAAAGTGGATCACTACGCCGCGTTGCTGGTGAGCATGCACGGCGCCGGACTTTACGACCGGACCCGCGCGACGATACCTGGGTTTTCCGCGAAATATGTGCGGTCCAGTGAATCGCAGTTGGTGAGCGATTTTGTGCAGCGGTTAAGGTTGCAACAATTGCGACTCAAGGTGGATTTACGCTCGAACGTGCCGACGAAAACGTTCAGCGAAGAAAAGTTGCTGCAGGCCAACCTTCAGCGACTGGAAGCGCTGGACCGGTTGTCGCTTTATTTCTGCCTGCCGTCACTAGAGGACTCCACGATTGATGCCGTTCCACTAAACGATGAAGGCGGGGCAGCCGACTGGGAACTTCGGCGAGCTACCGGCGGCACGGTTACGCTGGCGCCTTATCCTTTTCGGCGTGAACCATTGTCGGTGAGCATCCTGGTGCGGCGCGTGCCAATGCGCCACTATACGGACGATACGGACTTTCAAAATACGCTGGCGCGCGCATCTTACTATCCCGTTAGATTTACACTGCGAAAAGGGAAAACTTCGATCCAATCGTTACTCGCGCGCGCTTAATCAAGTGAGCGTGCGCCCAAGCGTTTCCGGGAGCAGGAGCGCCAAACACGCCGCCACAAAAAACGCCGCTGCCTGCAAAAAGAACGCCGGGCCGATGCCGTAGCGCATGGCAAGCGCTCCAACAGCAAATGGCGCAACGGCGGAGAGACCGCGTCCGATGTTGTAACTTAGTCCCATCGCTGCGGCACGAATTTCGCCGGGAAAAATTTCGCTTGCGATTGCCGCGTATCCGGAGAAAAATCCGGTTCCAAAAAACGCCACGAAGGGTCCCAGCGCCAGAAGCCAGAACGCGCTCTTCGCCGTGCCATACAGCGGAACAAGGGCGGCGGCAATCAGCAGATAAATGAAGTACGGTTTGCGGCGGCCAAAAGCGTCGGCGAAAAACCCGAAGAGCGCATATCCGAGCCATTTACCGAAACAGAGAACCAGAAAAAACGTGGTGGTCTTGACCAGGCTTAAGCCGCGCCCACCTTGTGCTACCGGCAACGAAAGATACGCCGGAATCCAGGTGAATAGCCCCCAGTATCCAAACATTGCGCAGGCATTCATGGCGGTGGCTAGAGCACCATCGCGGAAAACTCTCTTGCTGAAAAATATTCTTAGGAAGCCGTTGGGTCTTGCGGACGCGCGCTGTATCCATTGCAGCGGTTCAGGTACGCTGCGCCGGATCCAGAAAACGAGTAGCGCGGGCAGTACGCCAACAAAAAATACCACGCGCCATCCGAAGTGCGGCAAGACCACAGCGACGACTAAGGCAGCGATTGCTTCACCGAGCGCGTAAGCGGACTGCATCAGACCGAGCGCTTTGCCCCGATGTTTAGGGCGCCACGTTTCGGCAATCAGCACGGCGCCGGCGGTCCACTCACCACCCATGCCGAGTCCCAGCAAAAAACGAAACGTTGCGAGCTGTGGGATGGAATGAGAAAAACCGCAGGCGGCGCTGGCGATGGAGTACAAAATGATGGAAACCATCAGCGCTCGCGTTCGCCCGACACGATCTGCGATCCAACCGAACACGAGTCCGCCAATTGCGGAAGCGAGCAGCGTGAGCGAATTGAGAAAGCCCGCAGTGCGTGTGTCCATCGCGAATTCGCGGATTAAAAACGCGAGCACCAGCGAGTACAACATCACATCCATAGCGTCGAGCATCCAGCCAAGACCACCGGCAATTAGCGTTTGTCGCTCGGGGCGCGTGGTGTCGCGAGGCCAATCAAAAATTCGAGAAATTGTTGCTGGAAACATTACAAGGAACTACCCGCGAGCTTAAAAGGTAATTTGCCGAGTGCGAGTGCGCCGCAATTGCCGTCATACATTGACGAGGAAGTAACCGGAGAAGTCATTGACGCCGTCAATTGGATTGGCTGAATGGGAATCATTCTCGAAAGAAAGCCCACGATAAACCATTGCGTGAACGCGCCGCTTTTGTTACGCTCCGCGCATTATATCCCCCGGAGGTTCCTCTAATGGCGTTTTGTAAAGCATGTGGATCGGAGCTAGGCGGCGCGGTATTTTGCCCAAAGTGCGGTGCAAGCCAAAGCGCTTCTGCAGTTCCCGTGGCTTCGGCACCGTCGGCTAGCAGCGAAGGCCTGGCGGAAAATGTAGCAGGATTGTTGTGTTATGTGCTCGGTTGGCTTACGGGGATTATCTTCTTGTTGATCGACAAGCGGCCATTCGTGAAGTTTCACGCGGCGCAATCAATCGTAGTGTTTGGCGCGCTGATGGTTATCAGGATCGGTTTGGGTATCGTTATGGGCTTTGGCGGAATGCTGGGATTTGGTCTTTGGGCGGCCATTTCCATGATTCTTGGTCTCGTGGGCTTGATCCTCTGGATATTGCTGATGGTTAAAGCATATAAGCATGAGCTGTACCGTGTGCCCATCGCCGCTGGCGTTGCCGACGGAATCGCCGGAAAATAAGCACCTCCTGCAGTAACAAACGTTCGGGAGCCTCCAAATTGTTGGCGGCTCCTTTTTTTCGCGAGTGTTCTAAACGGCTTCCCGCTTGACTTTCCGCGTGCCTCCCACCATTGTAAAAAGCTTCACCTCACATCGTTTGGAAGTTCAGAGAGAAAGGCGCCGCAGCTTCTCATGATCCGAGTACGACTATGTTTTCACGATCGTTGTTTTGACGGTACCGCCTCCGCGGCGCTGTTTTACCGATTTTATCGCGAGCGATTTAATGCCGACGCGAATTTCGGATTCACAGGTATGACGCATCGTGCGGTGCAACCGTGGGAAGACGGATTGTTTGACGGGGATGAGAATGCGATCGTCGATTTCAAGTACTCCAACTCTCCGAAAGTGACCTGGTGGTTCGATCATCATCAGAGCGCATTCTTGACGCCTGCGGATGCGGAAAAATTCCGTGAGCATCCAGGTCCTCATATGTTTTACGAACCGGACTACAAATCGTGTACCAAGCTGATTGCCACGGTGGCTAATGACAGATTTGGGTTCGATACGAAGCCGTTGGATGAGCTGATCTATTGGGGCGATATTATTGACGGGGCGCAGTACGCTACGCCGGAGGCGGCGGTAGCATTGGTGGAGCCCGCGACGCAATTGGCGTTGGTGATCGAAGCCGCGCCCGAAAACGGACTTCCCGCGAAAATCATTCCGGAACTGGCTTATCGACCGCTGGCGGAAATGGTCAAGCTGCCACTGGTGGCGAAGCATCTGGAACCGCTGCTGGACCGCCACCGCAAATCGATCGAGATACTTCGCGAGCGTGGGGAAGCCAGCAAGGGTGTGATTTTTTTTGATCTGAGCGATCTCGACCTGGAGGGCTACAACAAGTTCATTCCATATTTATTACATCCGGAATGTGTGTACTCCGTGAGCGTCAGCGCATCGGCGGTGCGCGCAAAGGTTTCGCTGGGCACAAACCCGTGGAATCTGGCGAACGCGGACGCGAATCTGGCGTCGCTTGCGGAAAAATTTGGCGGCGGAGGGCACGCAAGGGTGTCGGCCATTTCGTTTGATCCGCAGAACGTCGCGCACGCGAGAGAAGTAGCAATACAGTTGGCTGCCGATTTGCGGAGCCGTTGGCGCGGATAATTCCGCGTCTTTCTTAACTCGTCCGTTGCAATCTTTTCCGTCCTGACATACCTTATTAGTGTTCTTGATAGAGGTGCGGAAGCCATTAGTAGTACAGGAGCTGTACCGGTCAGCGCCGGGCGCCTGTGCGAAAGGGGTGTTTCATTCCGCCGAAGCTAGTTCTGCAAGCTGATGCAGAGTGGCTGGGGGACAGGGCTAAGACCTGTCCACTGTCATCCGTTGATCCATGCCGGGTGGAGCGCTATCGAGAGGTGACGCCCCCGAGTTTATCCTCGCGGTAGTTCCTTCTCTCCGCTTTCCATCCCGAATTCTGAAATAGTGAGCTCTTATGAACGTATTTGCGTTGACGCGCACGCTTGTCGATATCGAATCCGTCACCAATGCCGAGACGCTCGTCGGAGAATATCTGTTCGAGAATCTTTCGGCGTTGGCGCGGCGCTACGCGGGAATTGCGGACCGCATGGAAGTCACAGCGGACCGCTTCAATGTGTTTGCGCACTGGGGAGAGCCCATCGTAACCCTTTCCACGCATATGGATACCGTGCCGCCGTTTTTTGCG
>CAXMLS010000804.1:0-3814 GCA_964194235.1 uncultured bacterium
CCCGCCGCTTGCCGCCGTAAGCCTGCTCCACCGCCGCATCGAAAACGCGCCGCGACGCTCTCCAGATATCTCTCCCCGTCCCATCGCCTTCAATAAACGGGATCACTGGTGTATCGGGAACCTGCAATTCGCCCCCGCTGTATCCGATAGTTTGCCCGCCGGTCGGAACCGCTTGGCCGTTGTACGAACTTTTCATGAAATCGAGTCCTCCGCGCATCGCCAGTTCTGGCGCCGATAACTATTTTTCTATTCGCTGCAGAGTGGATTAAAAAACATATCACAACCGCAAACTTACACATAACCGGCATCCAGACATCCGCCCATAAAAAAATCAGGGGAGCAGCGATTGCGAGTGCTGCTCCCCTGGGAATGTGATTGCGGCAGAATGAAAGAGGCTCGCCCGGCCTAAAACATGTTCCACAAAAACTGGTTATACACTTCGTGGTGATACTGCACTTCCGGCACCTTCACAAACGTGCCCAGTTGTCGCGAACAGCGGTCCGCCGATGCTTGTTTCAGGTCGAAGTACCGCGCTTTGACATCTTCGCCCAGCAGCTTCGTAGTCCATTGCGATTTCCGGAAATCGTCCAACGCCGTATAAATATTGTCGGGCAGATATCGTTCCGCCTGCCGCAAGTTCTTGATTTTCGCGGTCTCGCCTTCCAGCCCCGCCCGGAAAATTGAATACATCACCAGGTAAGGATTGGCGTCCGGCGCCACCGACCGTACTTCCACGCGCGAGCTTTTTTCGTTGCCGATCGGAATGCGGATCATTGAGCCGCGGTCCACCGGCGACGCCTTGATCTGGTTGGGCGCTTCGAAATGCGGGTCCAGGCGGCGGTAGGAATTCACGCTGGCATTGAGTAGCAAACAAATATCGTTCGCATGCGTCAGGATGCGGTCCACGAACTGCCAACCGAATTTGCTCAGCTTCTCTTCGCCCTTGGGATCCCAGAAAAGATTCTTGCTTCCCTTGCTGATGGAAACGTTGGTGTGCATGCCGTTGCCATTTACGCCCACCACCGGCTTGGGCAGAAAGCTTGCCGTCATGCCCATGCCCGTCGCTACCTGCCGGCAAATCAATTTGTAAAGTTGGATCTGGTCCGCTGCGGCCACCACTTCGCCGTACCCGTAATTAATTTCGAATTGTGAGGGCGCTACTTCCGGGTGATCCTTCTCATTCTGGAACCCCATGGAGCGCTGCACTTCCGCGGTCGTGTCGATGAACGTGCGCAGCGGATCGCCGGGAAGGGAATGGTAGTACCCTCCGGTATTCACATAGTCAAACTTACCGGTTTCGTGGTACCGCGCTTCAGCGTCCTCGCCTCTGAATAAAAAACCTTCAATCTCGTTTGCCGCGTTCAGTGTGTAGCCGTCGGATTTGTGCAATTCGTTGGCGAAGCCCTTCAGTACGCCGCGAATGTCGGCGCTGTAAGGTGAGCCGTCCTTGTCGATCACTTCACCGAACACCAGCACTTTGCCGGAACCGAAAATGTCCGCCGGTCCCCAGTAAAAAGCGCCCCAGTCCATTGCCAGGCGCAAATCGCTTTCCCGCTGCGCCGTGAATCCCCGAATCGATGACCCGTCAAACGTGAGGTTATCCCAGCTCTTGATCAGAAACTTTTTGTCGTAATCCAGCATGTGCAGGCGGCCTTCGAGGTCGCTGAACAGCACGGTTACGGCCTTGATGCGTTTCTCGTCCGTCAAATACTTGATGCGGTCTTCCTGGATTTTGTGCGGCGCCACGCGGTTCTTGCGCTGGTCCTTGGCTTTGAGGTTTAACTCTTCCAGTTCGTCGTAGGAATGAGCCAGAAAACTGCGCAGTTCGGTCGGCATAATTCTCCTCATAGTGAATTACCTGCCACGGGCAAAGGCTTACCCCGCGAGTCGCGCACTAGGGTATCTTGGGGCTCTCTCAAGCGTCAAAACCGAAAATCCAACTCTTCAAATCGAAAAAATCAATACTACCCGGCCGTCGATTTTTCATGTCGACCGTCAGTCGTAATATTCCTGACCCAGATGGGTAATCAAATCTTCGCCCATCATCCAGCGAAGTGTGTTCTTCAGCTTCATCGATTGGATGAACAGATCGTGCTCGGGATAAAGCCCCGGCGCGGTCATCGGCGATTTGAAGTAAAAACTCAACCATTCCTGAATCCCGCGCATGCCCGCGCGCTGCGCCAGATCTAGAAACAAAACCAGGTCCAGAACGATGGGCGCCGCCAGAATCGAATCGCGACACAGAAAATCCACCTTGATCTGCATCGGGTAGTTCAACCAGCCAAAAATGTCGATGTTGTCCCAGCCCTCTTTATTGTCTCCGCGCGGCGGATAGTAGTTGATGCGCACCTTGTGGTGCATCTTCCCGTAAAGCTGCGGATACAGTTCCGGCTGCAAAATATATTCCAGCGCGCCCAGCTTCGATTCTTCTTTGGTCTTGAACGAACCCGGGTCTTCAAGCACTTCACCGTCGCGATTACCCAGAATATTGGTGGAGAACCAGCCCTCCAGGCCGAGCATGCGGGCCTTGAACGCCGGAGCCAGCACCGTTTTGATCAGCGTCTGCCCAGTCTTGAAATCTTTTCCCGCAATGGCCACCTTGTTCTCAATGGCCAGTTTTTGAATCGCTGGAATATCCACGCTCAGGTTGGGCGACCCGTTGGCGTACGGCACCCCGCTGGTCACCGAAGCCCACGCATACAGCATCGATGGCGCGATTGCCGGGTGATTGGCCTTCATCCCAGCTTCGAATTTTTCCGGGGTGGAATGCACTTCTTCCGGCCGCAGAAAACTTTCTGTCGAACCGCACCAGCAGGTTACCAGTCGGGACACGCCCGACTTTTTGCGGAAATTGGCGATATCCTCTTTCAGCTGCAGCGCGAGTTCGTACTTGTTCTTTCCTTTTTTGATATTCGGACCGTCGATCAGTTTTACGAACTCGTGATCGAACACCGCCTTCATCGGCTTGATGCCCGAAAGAAACGGTTTTACCTTCGCCAGGTCCTGTAAATTGAGCACCCCGGCGTTTGCCGCGGATTGATAGGCGTTGTCGGTGAAAATATCCCACCCGGCAAAAACCATGTCGTCCAGCTCGCCCAGCGGCACGAAGGATTTGATCGGCGGAGTTCGTCCTTCCGTGCGCTTACCGAGACGGATGGTCCCCAGTTGCGTCAGCGAACCAACCGGCTGCGCCTTCCCCCGTCGTACAAGTTCCACTCCGGCCATGAACGTTGTGCTGACCGCTCCGATTCCCGGAAGCAGCACACCCAGTTTTCCTTTGGCAGGGGCAATCTTCCCTGGCTTTTTCATGCAACTCCTTCTGAAATTTTAATTACGTTTAGTCGATCGGCCAAAATCGCGGCCGGAAACACAGCACATCACGCGGAAGCGCTCCGCAGCCCCAAACAAACCAGTAATGATGAGCGAAGCGCCACGGATTTGCAAATTGTGAATTATGTGGGCCCAGAAAAAGTACGAGAAAACCGCGGCAGGGAATCGGCAAAATAAAATTACTTAGAGCCACTCGCTACGGTAAGCCAGCCACCAACACGCCACACCTATGGGAACGGTTGCAGCCAGCGCCCACCACAGCGGCAAGACCAGATCCGCTATAAGTCCGAGAACGGAAAACGAGATCCAGAACACCTTACGCTGCATCCATCCATTCTAACTCGCGCGGCCGGCCTTAGCCCGGCTCACCGCGTTTCCGGAGCGGATAAACAACGTCAAGCGTGCATGGCACGCGCATTAAATGCGGATGCAAATCAATCAGGAGAAAACTCCCGCCGTATTAGCCCTGTCTCTTATACACATC
>CAXMLS010000805.1:0-6066 GCA_964194235.1 uncultured bacterium
GTGGATGACCATTGCGATGCTCGGCGTGCTGCTGGGCCACTGCTTCCCGATCTGGCTGAATTTCAAAGGCGGCAAAGGAGTGGCCACGGCGCTGGGAGCTTTCCTCGCGCTCTGCCCAATAGCGGCATTGTCGGCGCTCGCGTTATTCCTGGCGGTATCTGCGTACTGGCGATATGTTTCGCTGGGCTCCATCGCGGCCGCGGCGGCCATGCCTTTGCTGATTTATTTTTTGTGGGCGCCGCACCACGCTCCCCCGACAATCATCATTTTCGGAACCATGACCGCGGCGTTGCTGATCATTTATAAGCACGACGCCAACATTCAACGGCTTATCGAAGGCGCGGAGCCGAAGTTTTATTTAGGCAAGAGTGAAAAGGGCGAATGAAGATCGCCATCCTTGGCGGGGGAAGCTGGGGGACAGCACTGGCGATAGTGCTGTCGCGCAGCCGTAAACCGCACGAGATTTCTTTGTGGGTGCGAGATGCTACGCTCGCGGAATCGATTCGCGACTCTCGCGAAAATAAATTGTATCTGCCGGGATGCCGCCTGCCTGCTGCCGTAGAAATCACTAACAGTCTGCAACAAGCCGTTTCAGATGCCGGCATCATCGTCGGCGCGATGCCTTCCGCGTATGCCAGAGACGTGTATACGCAAGCCTTGCCTTTTTTGAATGCCGCTATTCGCGGGCAAGAGGCGCCCCGCGGTAAAAGCAGCGTGGTTTTCGTCAGCGCGACAAAAGGTCTGGAGCCAGCTATACATCTGCGCATCAGCGAAGTAATCATTCACATTTTTTCCGCGAAATTTTCACCGGCAATCGCGGTCCTGTCCGGACCGTCGTTCGCCCTGGAAGCGGCGCGCGGCGACCCAACGGCTGTGGTGGTGGCGTCCCAGTCCTCCGTGATGTCTTCTAAACAGCATGATCGGCACGATGAAATGCTCGCCGATTTTATTCAGGCGGAATTTGCGGGCCCATCATTCCGCCTCTACACCAACGACGATGTGGTGGGCGTAGAGCTTGCAGGCGCGATGAAAAATGTCGTGGCGATCGCGGCGGGTGCCTGCCAGGGACTGGGCCTCGGCACAAATGCTATCGCCGCGCTGATCACGCGTGGCCTGGCAGAAATGTCGCGGCTGGCGCTGGCCCTTGGCGGTCGCGCAGAGACTCTTAGCGGGCTTGCCGGCCTCGGCGACTTGGTGCTCACCTGCACCGGCGCGCTCAGCCGCAACCGGCAACTGGGCATCGAATTGGGCAAAGGCCGGCCGCTCGAGGAAATCCTGGCCAGTACGCGCATGGTGGCGGAGGGCGTGGGAACGGCGGGGGCGCTAATGGCTTTGGCCCAGGATCACGCCATCGAATTGCCCATCACCGAGCAGGTGAACGCCATTCTGCACCACGGAAAATCTCCCCGAGAGGCCATGGGCGAGATCATGGAGCGGCCGCAAAAGCGGGAATAGCGGCGTTTTGTGACGTTTTCCCAACATATTCGATGTTTCTGTCGTAGTACCTTGGTTCCAGTTGCACTTGCGCCACGCATTTAAACGCCAATTCCCTTCTGCGTGCGGCGTTCTTCTAAAATAGACATTCGACATGCCGATCAACTTCCAAACCGTCTGGGAACGTGTGCGCACAGGGCGCGTGCGAATCCTTTGGCTGGTGCTGGGCGCCATGCTGCTGGTCAGCGCGCTGCCGATCGGGCTTTATCACCGGCAAGTATTGCAATTAAGCCAGGGCAAATTGGCGGACACGGAGAGAGTGCAGCAGACCGACCTGACTCGGTCGCTATCGCAGGAAATTCAGTTTTTCGAATCCAACCTGACGCAGCAGTTGCTGAGCGAGCGGCAAATTCTTGCGCTGACCGGACTGATCGACAACGTGGAAGATCCTGCGTCGGAGCCCAAAGTCACGCGGCTGCTGGAAAACTTTGTGGACAGCAACCGCACCACGTTCGTGTATCTGACGGCGGTGGGCAAATCTGGCAAAGGCACCAGCGCATCGCAGGGAAATTTTCACGCCGAGCAGGATCCCTTCGTGGCCAAGGCGCTGCAGCGCGCGTTCGTGACATGTATGCAATCGCAGCAGCTCAACGTAGTGAAATTCCGCAGCGACCCACTGGCGCTGGCTCCCGATAATCGCCCGGCGTTCGTGATTGCGGTGCCGCTGAAGGATTCACAGGATCATTTCACCGGAATGCTGGCCGCGGTGGTTTCGCTCGATACCATTCTCCACCGTCTGCAGGAAGCCAGCGTGCGCGGCCGCACCGTGTTTGTGGTCGATCATTACGGGCACATCGTCGCGCACCCCGTTACCAAGAATTTCGTCCCGGGCGCGGATGCCAGCGGCAATTCGCTGGTCACGCAGGTGATGGCGTTGCCACAGGAACTGCGCAACACCGAAACCGTGCGCTTCAGTGAAAAAGAAAAAAACCACACCGTGGAAATGATTGGAACGTACAGCACGTTTCCCGAGGTGAACTGGGCGGTGATTGCTAAGCGCAGCCTGGATGAAGCGCGCGCGGATGCGGGCGTGGGCGAACTAAATCGTCAGGCGCTGGCGTTCGTAAGCTTTGTAGTATTGGCCGCCGTCCTGCTTGGTTATTTCTTTGCCGTGGGAATCAGCGGACCAATTCGCGGGCTCGCCGATTCCACGCGAGCTATCAGCCGCGGCGAATTTCACCAGCGTTCGCCAGTGCGCGGTGCGTCAGAAATCAGCGAGTTGGCCGAAAACTTCAACAAAATGGCGGGCGATATCGAAGAGTACATCGAGCGCCTGAAGGAAGCCGCGGAAGAAAACCGCGAGCTGTTTATCGGCTCCATACGCATGCTGGCCGCGGCGATCGACGAAAAGGATCCGTATACGCGTGGTCATTCGGGGCGCGTGGCGAAGTATTCCATGCTCGTCGGGCAGGAATTGGGTTTGCCGGCGGACGTACTGGACACGCTGCGCATCTCCGCGCTGCTGCATGATGTGGGAAAGATCGGCGTGGAGGACCGTGTGCTTAAGAAGCCCGGCGCGCTGACTGCGGAAGAATTTGATTTGATGAAGCAGCACACAATTAAGGGCGCGAATATCATGCGGCCCGTTTCGCAATTGAAAGAAATGCTGCCGGGAATTGAACTGCACCACGAGCATATGGATGGGCGTGGCTATCCTTACGGGTTACTGGGTCCGCAGATTCCCTTAATGGCACGTATTATTTCTGTGGCGGATACGCTGGATGCCATGACTACGAACCGGCCATATCAGTCGGCGATGGATATTGATTACGCGCTGGACAAGATTAAAGCCTTGCGCGACACGAAATTCGATGCGGATGTGGTGACGGCTCTGGAATCGGCGATCAGCGCCGGGAACTTGCGGTTGAGCGCGGTCGAAGTGCAGGTCTGATTTTTTCCACAAAGAAACTTAGGTTGAGACTGGAATGGCGCTGGTGTGCCCGCCTGTTTGGCCAGGAAGCGGCGCGTGACGCGCTTCTGCTACAATTTCTGGACGCGCCATAAACGGCGTGTACCACCAGATGATTTCACTTTTCGGGCCACCAGAACCGACACTTCTCGACAAGCTCAAGACGTCCGTAAGCAAGACGAAGAGCGCACTGTCCGAAACCGTCGACACCATTTTTCAGGGCCAGCGCAAGATCGACCCTGCGCTGCTGAAGGAACTGGAGACGGCGTTGCTCTCTGCCGACCTGGGAGTCACCCCGACGCGCGAAATTCTGGAAGCGGTGCGCGAAAAGCTGGATCGTAATGCGCTTGCAGATGGTTCTGAGTTAAAGCGCGAAATCAAATCGCACATCGTGCGAATTTTAAAAGATTCGGCACGCCCCGACCCGGCGTTGCGGCCTGCCCTTTCCACGAATGGCAGCGGGCCCAGAGTGATCTTTGTTGTCGGCGTAAATGGCGCGGGGAAAACTACCAGCATCGGCAAACTGGCGAACCGGCTGAAGCAAGAGGGACTGAGCGTGGTGCTGTGCGCGGCGGACACGTTTCGCGCCGCCGCCATCGAACAACTGGAAATCTGGGCGCACCGCAACGGCATTGAAGTCATCAAACAAAAATTCGGTTCCGACCCAGCAGCCGTGGTTTATGACGCGGTGGCTGCTGCCAAAGCGCGCGGGGCGGACGCGGTGATTGTCGATACCGCAGGGCGGCTGCACACCAAATCGAATTTAATGGCGGAGCTGGAAAAAATGAAGCGCACTGCGGCGAAAGTGATTCCCGGCGCGCCACATGACGTGCTGCTAGTGCTGGACGCAACCACCGGGCAGAACGGGCTTGCCCAGGCGCGGCAATTCACTACCACCGTCGGCGTGACCGGAATTATTCTTACCAAGCTTGACGGCACGGCGAAAGGCGGAATCGTGGTGGCGATCGCGCGTGAACTCGGCCTGCCGATTCGATTTGTGGGCACCGGCGAGCAGATCAACGACATGGTGCCGTTCGACGCGCAAACTTACGCCGATTCCCTCTTCAATTAATCGTGGACGCAAATTCCATCCACTATATGCAACACGCGCTGAGCCTGGCGCGCAAAGCGACGGGACTCGCGAGCCCGAATCCGCTGGTCGGATGCGTGCTGGTGCGTGAAGGCGAAATTGTTGGCGAAGGTTTTCATCAGTACGATTGGCGCGACCACGCCGAAGTGGTGGCCATCAAATCAGCGGGAGATAAAGCACGGGGCGCGACTCTGTATGTAACGCTCGAACCATGCCATCACACCGGCCGCACCGGTCCTTGCACCGAAGCCATCATCAACGCAGGGATACAACGCGTTGTAGCCACGATCGAAGATCCGAATCCCGCGGTTGTAGGAACCGGCTTCAAACGGTTGCGCGCGGCGGGCGTGGAAGTGTTTACAGGGGTATTGGAAGAAGAAGGTAGGCTGCTGAACGAAGCGTTCTCCAAATGGATTCGCAAGAAAACGCCCTTCGTCACGCTGAAATCAGCGATGACACTGGATGGGCAACTCGCTCTGCCGCAGTCGGGCAAGCGAAGCAAATCTCCATCCTCCAAAGGTTCCACCTCCTCCACCTGGATCACCTCGGAAGAGTCGCGAGCGGAAGTGCATCGCATGCGGCACGCGTCGGATGCGCTGCTAACGGGAATCGGCACGGTGCTGGCTGACAATCCGTTTCTAACCGACCGCAGCGGACTTCCGCGCAGACGAAGATTGTTGCGCGTGATCCTGGATTCGAAACTGCGCCTATCCCCGCAAGCGCGAATCGTCAAAACTGCTGATGACGATCTTCTGGTGTTTACAGGTGTAAGACTGAATTCTCCCAAAGCGAAAAAACTGCAAGCTGCCGGGGTAGAACTCCTGCAGGCAAAAACACTGCGGAGCCACATCGATTTAAAAGGCGTACTGAAAGAGCTTGGGAAGCGCGAGATACTGAGCGTCCTGCTGGAAGCAGGAAGTGCGTTAAACGGCGCGGCGCTGGAAGCGGACATCGTCGACAAACTTTTTATTTTTTACGCACCAAGGATTGCCGGTGAAACGCGCGTGCCTTTTGCCTTGGCGTCAAAGTTGCAACATGTTGCGCTAAAAAATATAAGGATTCAGCAGTTCGGTCCGGATTTTGCTTTCGAGGGCATGTTGCATGTTCACCGGAATCATTGAGCACATCGGAGTTGTCGAGTCTCTGTCGGCCGCTGGCAATGGTGGGCGAGTTTTTATCCATGCGCCGGGCCTGGCAGGCACACTCGCGGTGTCCAAAAGCATCGCGGTAAACGGCTGCTGCCTCACGATCACCAGCGTCGACGGCGAGCGATTTTCCGCCGATCTGTCCGCGGAGACGATGAACAAAACATCTTTTGGCGCACGCGGCGGTGAGCTAAAAAGCGGTGCACGCATCAACCTGGAACAACCGCTGAAAGCGGGAGAGGAATTCGGTGGTCACTTTGTGCTGGGCCATGTGGACGGCATCGGGCGCATCACACATCTAACTGCCGACGACGCCAGTGAAAGCAGTTGGACTCTTGGCGTGAAAGTGACGGCAGATTTTGCGCGCTACATTGTGCCCCAAGGTTCGATTACCGTGGATGGCGTAAGTCCTGTCTCTTATACACATC
>CAXMLS010000806.1:0-4645 GCA_964194235.1 uncultured bacterium
AGATGTGTATAAGAGACAGACATGAGGTTACCTCGCGCGGACGAAAAGTTTCCGCCTCAGCAATATTCGGGGTTGCAGTAGTAGCGACAAAAAGTCGGGCGCAAGCCCGCATCGTTCCAGTTAATTTTGGAATGATCATCGCGCCAGGCAGCGCTTCACGGGTGCCTGCCGGCCGATAAGCCGCGGTAATAATTTCTGCCTCACGGCGGAATAGCACGCGGCGCAGTTCATACCGGAGACAAACCCGTTGCGTCGCGCATCTTCTCGCGCGTGCGCGCCCTGTTTGTCTCCCACTTATAAGGAGAAACCCAGATGGCACGCGTAAAACGCGGCACTAAACGCCGTGCGCGGCGTAAAAAGTACCTCAAGCGCACAAAAGGTTTTTTCCTAACCAAGAGCAAGCTCTACCAGTCCGCACAGGAAGCCGCCAATCGCGCCGACCGCTACGCATTCCGCGATCGCCGTGTGAAAAAGCGTCAGTATCGCCGCCTGTGGATTCAGCGTATCGGAGCCGCCGCTCGTCTCAACGGCCTCACCTACGGCCAGTTGATTCACGGGCTCAAAGCCGCGGGTAACGAACTTGATCGCAAGGTCCTTGCGGATATTGCCGTAAAAGATCCTGCGGCATTCACGCTGATCGCCGAGCAGGCCAAAGCCGCCGCACCGCCGCAAAAGAAGAAAAAGGCCGCCTAGCGCTTTCCTTTGTCCGCGAACATAAACGCACGGAGAGTGCCCCAGGTTGGCCGTTGGTGTACGAACCTGGGTCTTCGGTTTCTGAAGATCGGTTGAACCTATTTCAAACGTCCCACCCTGTGAGGACTTGATACAGGCAACGGAATCGAGCCATGGATTCTGCCGAAAACATTGCCGCCAAGAAATTAACTGATCTCGGGGTATCGCAACCCGATCAGCTGGCGCCTCTTTTCGCGCAACTGCGCGCGCGCTTCGATCGGGAATCCACGAATGCCCAAAACGAAGAATCCTGGAAGCATTTCCGAGATGCATGGCTCGGACGCAAATCCGGCGTGCTCACGCAAATTACCGACAACTGGTTGAAGCCCTCTTCTCCCGCATTGAAACCAGCCGTCGGCGCAGCGCTCAACCAATTGCGCGCCCATGTGGAATCCCAAATCAAAAATTTGCGCGCATCCGCGGAAGCCGGCGCCGAAACTGCCGCGGCTAATCGCGAACGTACCGACCTTTCGCTTCCCGGCGTCGTCCGCCCCGTTGGCTCACGCCATCTGATTCGCCAGGTCCTCCAGGAAATTGAAGACATCTTCGTCTCTATCGGTTTTTCCGTAGTCGAAGGCCCGGAAATCGAATCGCCTTATTACAATTTCGAAGCGCTCAACATTCCCGAATTCCATCCTGTGCGCGATGACATGGACACGTTCTATCTCGAGCTTCCCTCCACGCCCGGAAAGCAATCTCCGGACAGTTTGCTTCTCCGCACTCACACCTCACCCGTCCAGATTCGCACCATGGAAAAAACCAAGCCTCCCGTGCGCGTCATCGTTCCCGGTAAGGTATATCGCCGCGATAATCCCGACGCCACGCATTCCTTCATGTTTCACCAGATCGAAGGCCTCGCTGTCGATACCGACATCACCTTTTGCGATTTCACCGGCACCATCGAATATTTCGTGAAGCAATTTTTTGGCTCTGGCGTCAAAACGCGCTTCCGCCCCAGCTATTTTCCTTTTACCGAGCCGTCCGTCGAATTCGACGCTTCCTGTGTTTTCTGCGGCGGAAAGGGAATCAACTCCGCCGGCGCAACTTGCTCCAAATGCAAAGGCTCTGGCTGGATAGAGCTTTTCGGCGCCGGCATGGTCGATCCCGCAGTCTACGGCTTCGTGAATTACGATCCTAAAAAAGTCAGCGGCTTCGCTTTCGGCATCGGCATCGATCGTCTGGCCATGTTGAAGTACGGCATCGACGACATTCAGGTATTTTTTCAAAACGATGTGCGCTTCTTGCGACAATTTCCGTGAACGAGGCTCTCGCACTGTGACGTTCGCTGACGCCAAAAATCGCTTCTCGAATCGTGTCGCCGATTACCTGCGCTACCGACCGCATTATCCGTCTGGCGTAATCGACCTAATGCGTGCGCAATGCCATCTTTTCCCTACCCATGTGATTGCCGACATCGGCTCCGGCACCGGATTTTTAGCCGAGCTTTTCTTAAAAAATGGCAATTCCGTTTTCGGCATCGAGCCCAACCGGGAAATGCGCAGTGCCGGTGAAGAATATCTGGCTGCGTATCCCCGTTTCACCAGCGTCGAAGGGTCCGCGGAAGCCACCACGGTAGCCGATTCCAGCGTGGACGTCGTCACCGCCGGACAAGCCTTTCACTGGTTCGAGCCCAACGCCGCGCGCCGCGAATTTACCCGCATCCTGCGCCCATTTGGCTGGATCGCTATCATCTGGAATGATCGCAACATTGCCGCGACCGGCTTTGCCCACGCCTATGAAGATCTACTGCTTCGCTTTGGCACCGATTACGCTCGCGTGAAAGATTCCTATCCGCGAGCCGAAGACATCCGCGCCTTTTTTCACCATGACAGTTTCGTCACGCGCGAGATTCCCGACCGACAGATCTTCGATCTCGATGGATTGAAAGGACGCCTGCGTAGCAGTTCCTACGTTCCTCCCCAGGATCATCCCAATTTCGCGCCCATGATGGCGGAACTCGATAAACTTTTTGCCGCGCATCAGCAGAGGGATCATGTCGCCATGGAATATTCCACCGTGGTTTATCTTGGCCAGTTGTCTCCCGCTCACACCTCTCTCGCAGCGGGCAGTGTACCGTCGTGAAAGTTTCCTACAACTGGCTCCGCAATTTTGTCGCCGTCACCGCTTCACCGGAAGAGCTGGCTTCCCGCCTCGCGCTTTCGGGAACCAATATTGTCAGTGTCGAAAATGGCGCGCACGGCGCCGTAATCGACGCCGAAGTTACCTCCAATCGCCCCGACTGCCTCAGCCATTACGGCATCGCGCGTGAAGTTGCGGCTCTTTACAAACTGCCGCTAAAAGAAATTTCTTCTGTCCCGCCCGAGGCCTCCACCAACGCGACCGACGCCGTAAAAGTCGCAATTCAGTCGCCGGAATTATGTGGACGTTTCACCGCGCGCGTCGTTCGGGGCGTAAAAATTCAGACGTCTCCAAAATGGCTGAAGGATCGACTCGAAGCCTGCGGCGTCGACAGCATCAATAATGTCGTCGACGTATCTAACTACGTCATGCTGGAGCTCGGCCATCCCACGCACGCATTCGATTTCGACAAAGTACGCGACCATTCCATCCTCGTCCGCGCCGCAAAGCCGCGCGGTACCGGCGCCACCGCGGCGGCTACCTCTGGCGAAATAATCAAAACGCTCGACGGCATCGAACGCCCGCTCGACCCCAACATTTGTGTCGTCTGCGATGGCGACGGCTCGCGCATTGTAGGCATTGGCGGAATCATGGGCGGAGCCGAAACGGAAATCTCTTTTTCCACGAAAAATGTCTTGCTCGAGTCCGCGTGGTTCGCTCCTGTCACCATTCGCCGCGCAGCCAGATCGCTGAAATTGCACACCGAAGCGTCTACTCGTTTCGGCCGCGGTGCGGATCCCGAAATGGCGGAACTCGCGTCGCGTCGTTGTGCCGAATTAATTCTGCAGCTCGCGGGCGGGGAATTGCTCTCCGGGGTTGTCGATGTCTATCCCGGTAAGCGTGCGCCGCAAAAACTTCAGGTTACTCGCGCTGAGATTCTTCGCGTCATGGGCGCTGATGTCCCCGACGCGGAAATTGGTTCCATCCTTACAGCGCTTGGCTTCGCACCTGTGCGTATCGATAAAGATTCCGCCACGGCCAATGCCGCCCTCGCCGTCTGGGAATGCACGCAGCCTTCCTGGCGAGCTGAAGTGTCCCGCGAAATCGATTTGATCGAAGAAATCGCCCGCGTTCATGGCCTCGACAAATTTCCGCCGCGTCTCCCTGCGGCTCGTCAGGGGGCCTTTCGCCTGCCGCACTACGAAGCCGAAGCGCGCCTCCGCGAAAGGCTGATCGGTCTCGGCTATCGCGAAATTTTAACCATCCCGCACGTAGCCGAAGAGCGCGACTCCTTGTTTCGCCCAGCCAATGTCCAGCCCGCTCGCCTCGCCAATCCGCTTTCCGAAGAAGCCGGCGTTCTCCGGTCTACCGGCATCGTCAGCATGGCGGCCACGCTTGAATGGAACCTCAATCACAGCCAGCGTAACGTTCGCCTTTTTGAAATTGCCCATCACTACCGCTTGAAAGATGCGCAATCCATCGAGACGCGTGTTTTAACTGTCGGTGCCACCGGCGCGGCGCGCGAAAAAGGCCTGCACGATCCCGCGCGCGATTTTTCTTTCGTCGATTTGAAAGGCGATCTCGACAATCTTGGCGCGCTCGCCGGAAGTGTGCGCTGGGAAGACGCGAACATCGACTGGCTGAATCCAGCCCGCCGCGGTGCAATTTTTCTTAATGCCGAAGCGCTTGGTGCTGCCGGTCAACTCTCTCGTCGCCTCGCCGAACGCCTCAAATTGCGCCAGGACGTTTTCCTCGCGGAAATAAATCTCGGCCCGCTCTATTGTGCTTTTTACGGCGCAAAAAACTCCCGCCGCTATCAGCCCATCCCGCGCTT
>CAXMLS010000807.1:0-2606 GCA_964194235.1 uncultured bacterium
GTGTATAGAAGTTGCGGAGCTGTCGGGGATTGCGTTAAGGGGATAAATCTATTCGGCGGCTTTGTGGCTCGCCAGCGTGTCCGGCAGAATTCCCATGTTCGCAGCCGCCACGCTATCTCTGCTGGTATTTTTCACCAGGTACATGGCTTCATCGGCAAGATGTAGCAGTCCTTCTTTGGTGCGCGCATCCACCGGATACGACGCCACGCCCAGGCTTGGCGTCACGTGGATATTCAATCCGTCCGGCCCTAGCCACACCGACTCGCGGATCATCTTATGCAGGCGGCGCGCGACGTTCAACGCGTTTTCTTTTGAAGTTTGCGGCAGCAGCAGCACGAACTCATCCCCGCCATAACGAAACGCAAAATCAATCAGACGGCAGCGGGTCTTCAATGCATTGCCAATCTCCGAGAGCAGCCGCGAACCCACCAGATGCCCGTGAGTATCGTTGACTTGCTTGAAGTGATCGAGATCGATGAACACCAGCGAGAATTCGTAGTTGTAGCGCTGCGAACGGTAAATTTCCGTATCGAGAATGAACCCCATGTGCCGCGCGTTATAAAGGTTGGTGCAATCGTCGGTGATGGTCAGCTCATGAATGCGCTTCACGTGCCGCGCGTTTTCCAGCGCAATCGCGGCAAAATCCGACAACGCTTCCAACAATTTCAAATCGCGCGGATCGAAGCCATCCGGCCCCACGCAGTTGATCAATTCGATGACGCCCAGGCAGGTATCGCGAAACTTAACCGGCACCGCCACGATGGATTGCGTTTCGGTTTTGGTTTTCTCATCGATCTGGCCGAAAAACCGCGTGTCTTTGGCGGTGTCCGGCACTACCACGGTTTGTCCCTGCTGCGCCACCCACCCGGCAACTCCCTGGCCGATCTTGATGCGCACGTCTTTCAACGCCGTGGACGCTTTGCCGACCGCCAGCTCGAAATACAATTCTTGCGTGGTTTCATCCAGCAGCAGCAACGACCAGTTGTCCGGCCGCAAAAATTCGTCGATCTTCTCCATGATGGTGCGGAGAACCTGGTCGAGCTGCAGCGAGGACGTCAGCGCCTTCCCCAACTCCTGGAAGACGGCAACTTCCCCCGCTTCGCGCTGTTCATACGGAACGGCGGCGTTGCGGCGGCGCTCGATGGCTGGAAACTGCTTTACTTCCTCCACGCGGTTTCGAACCTGTCCTTCGGATGATTTCGCCGTCTTAAGACCGGGCGTCTGGACGGAGAGAAGTTCTGCTGTCATAGAGCGTACTAGCGAATCTTCGCCAGTATGGCGTCTCTAAAAAAGCCCTGCAATAGTGTCGTGGTACAGGCGTCGCCATCTCGCCATCGTCGGTTTTGGCTAGCTGGCCGTCGCCAAGAATTTCGATCACCCAGCTTGGCTAAAGAACCCTTGACTCTGGACTATACTCTAGGGTGTACCTTCTAGACAGGAGCACGGGAATGCAGATTGGTATAGTCGCCAGGAAAATCGGAGTCAGCGTTGACGCCATTCGCTTCTATGAGCGCAACGCGTTGTTGCCACCCGCTCCCAGAACGCCCGGTGGATTTCGCCAATATGGCGAAAAAGATGTCGACACGCTCGCCTTCATCCGCCGCGTTCAAGGCCTGGGATTCAAGCTTAGCGAAATCCGCGGCCTCCTTAATCTGCGAGGCAGTCGGCTGCAACCCTGCGCCCCGGTGCGTCGCCGGCTGGAGGCTAAACTTTCTGACGTGCGGCAGAAACTTGGGAAACTTAAGAAATTGGAGCACGAGCTGCGTGTCGCGCTGCACACCTGTAACAAAGAGATGCGCAAGCGATCCGCTCATTGCCCGATTTTGAGCGAAGCATCGCAACGTGGACCTGGGGACGGCAAGTGACCGCAGAACCTTCCAGCACGTCGCCCCAGCGGGCCGGCGCGAGCGCGCTTTTCGTGGGCGGGGTAACTGCGATACTGGCTTCGACGTGCTGCCTCGGGCCTCTAGTCCTGGTTGCTCTCGGCTTGAGCGGCGCGTGGATCGGAAATCTCACCCGGCTCGAACCGTATCGTCCATTTTTTATTGTGGTCGCCCTTGTGGCTCTGCTATTCGCGGGCCGGCGTATTTTTCGCTCCGCGCAAGCATGCCCACCAGATGAACTGTGCGCACTCCCGCGGACTCGCCACATTTACAAAATCTTATTTGGTGTTGTCTTAGCACTCGTTCTCATTGCGCTGGTGTTTCCGTATGTGGTCAAGCTCTTTTATTAAATTTCAATCGAAAGAGGAGTTGTTATGAAAAATAGGAAAACCCTACTTGTGGCCGTTCTTGCTGCACTCGCACTAATCGCTCCCGCCTGGGCCTCTCCACAAACCGTAACTTTGAATGTTCCCGGAATGACCTGTGCAGCCTGCCCCATCACGGTAAAGAAAGCGCTCGTAAAAGTTCCAGGTGTCTCAAACGTGGATGTGCGGTTCGAGAAGAAACAGGTTGTAGTGACCTTCGACAATGCAAAAACCAATACCGATGCGCTCGTGAACGCCACCACCAATGCGGGCTTTCCCTCGCAACCCGAGAAATCCACCAAATAGGCCAGGACGTTTCTGTTCGTAACCAGATAGTCGGAGTAGGGATCGTGATTGC
>CAXMLS010000808.1:0-3186 GCA_964194235.1 uncultured bacterium
AATTTAGCCTTTCAGAATCCTGCCAGTAGACTTCAAACGAGTGTTGCGTCGCCCCATTGAGACCACCCGGCTAATCAGGCAAGTGGAATTGGCGTGAACTTTCGCTTTCTTAAATGCGGCGCTACTTTGTAATCATGCCACAAGCAATCCGGTCCCCAGCATCTCCAGCGGGGTCCGTCTTCATGTCATCGGCTTTTGCGTGAATAACGATAGCCGTTCCTCCATTGCTGAAAAGCGAATGGTTGTCGTCGCCAAGGTTTACATCCTTGTTCGTGAGCTTGAGCTTCGCCTTACCGTCAGCATTCACGGTGAAGTTGCCCATGTCACCGGCATGGTGACCCTCGGAATTCTCCAAACCGTGCTTCTTCCCGTCTGGATTGAAATGTGGACCGGCGGATTTGAAGTCTGGTGGATCGCACTTAGCGTTCTGATGGAAGTGCAGCGCGTGCTCGCCTGGCGACAGATTTTCGAGATTTAGCTCTAAACCCACGCCGCCGCCCACGGAGTGATCCCATAGAATGACCGAACCGACGCTCTTACCCTGGGCGTCGATGAGGTGGACCATTGTTTTAGCCGCAAGCGAGAGCGAAAAAGCCAACAAACAAAGCGGCAATGCAACTGCAATTACTTTTCTTTGTTTCGCGCTGCGGATTATAGGTTGGCTGCAGGAACTACCATGCTTCTCATTATTGGGACTCACGCTTAATTCTCCTCAAGGCAGAATTGGCCGGTATTTCAAAGCTGATCATACGCGCATTTAATGCCGGGGGTTATACCCACAGAGATGCATGCTCGCCGGGCACCAGCAGGAGATTCAAGCCGAGCGGGATCGGAAGTTGGACGCGGCGAAGGAACAGCGGAAGAATCGCCGCCAGGGGGCGGCGTGATGGATGAAACGGATTGCTCCCGTTAGCCGACAATGCAGAATTAACACAGCGGCAAGGCCAAGCATATAGTCAACGAAGCGAATCGCCGCGCTTCCGTGAGGAGTCCCTGCATTTCGGTATGCGCGCGGCGGTGGACCAGGTCCTCTGGCGTTCGGCAACGCGCGGCTCACTGATAGGCGCGCCGGCCGGCGATGGTTGTTTTGCCGGGAGGAGTGCAAGCAGCGTGACTCCAATCACGCCAAAGATCACAATGTCCTGGGGGCTATCCTTCCTGTGCATCCCGTGCGCCACGGCCTGCGCCGACATGATTGTCATCGTGAACCCATGGGCAAGGCTTGACCACGCCCCATAGGCGATCATCAAGCGATGCTTGGCCGGCTGATTAACGGCCACCAACAGACAGACCCCAAGCGCCGTGTTAAGGCTCAGGAACATCGGCATGACGTCACTATGCCCGCTAAGCCATCTAGAGTGCCACAGATCGTCGAACAGGAGATAGCCCCAAAAGCAATAAAACAAGCCCACCAACACCAACACTACCTGTAAGGCGCGCTCACGTTTCATACCGTCCTCCGTTTTGTGCGATGCAAGGTTATTACCACCTTTTTTACTTCAGATTGTGCGATTGTCAGCTGTGATGCGTCCGATACTGGAACCCTGCGAGCATCCGCAGTGTGAGCAGAATGCTTCTCCCCCTCGAATAGGCTTGCCACAGGAACTGCAAGGCCCAAGGAGAGGCCCTCGGAACACAAAATAAAGGATGAATCCAATCAAATTGGGTATGAGGAAAGCGGCAATCACCCAGGCCCAAGCAGGCATTTGACGCCTTTTTGCGTCCCCATAAATATATCCGAGGGCAAGGAAAAAAGCCGCGGTGAAGACGCCAAACGTCAAGCCAAACCAAAGCGCTTCTGGCATGGTACTGAGAAATCCTTTGGAAGCAAGTAAGGAACGGCCCTGGCTGGAAGCAAAATAGACTACCCAAATCGGGATCGCCAGTGCTGCGATGACCATTGCAGACCTGGGTAGAACATTCCGTCTTGCGGTTCTCAACAAGACAGCCGCAACTACAAGCCCGGCCAAGAACGCTATCAAAAGCACCGCCGATTGCTGTGTCATGCAATACCTCGATTCTCAAGAGGCGCCGCGACCAGACGTAAGGCCGAGCAAAAAGATGGCAGCAGCCAAAAGACGAGCACGCCTGCCTGGACTTGAGCAGTGTCGAAATGCATTGGGACCGTCAGGAGCTTGGCCACCTGGTAGACAAGTGCCGATCCCACAATTGACATCGAGAGCGCTACAGCAAATGCAGCCCAGACCTTGAATTGCACGTTGTGCTGGCGCATTGTCTCGGTATGATGCGCAAGAATCTCACGGACCTGGGCATTCGAATCTGGTTCACTCGTAAAGGTGAATTCCCGCAACCCCCGAATCGTACGCGCAGTTAGCTCGAGGTAGCGCTTGCAGCCATCACAGTCGCGGATGTGGTCATGGATGAGCTGTCTTTCGCCCTCTGAAACCTCTTCTACGAAAGACCTGTCGATAAGCTCGCGAAATCTCTTGTCACCCTCCATGCGAATCACCCTCCTCAAATGCGGATCTCAGTGCTGCAAGACCGCGATAGATTCTGGACGTCACCGTTGTAGTAGGGGCGCCCAAGACCTGAGCCATCTCCGCAAGAGACAGGTCTTCTTGAAACCTCAGCAGCAAAGCCTCGCGATACAGCGGTGGCAGAATCTGCAGCCGGCCGGCCAGACGCGTTGCGTCTTCGCTTCGGGCCACGGCTTCGAATGGGGAAGGATCGGAAGAGGGTAACAGCAGCATTGCATCGCGATCATTTGGCAAGGATGCTGTTGCCACCGCTTTTCGTTTTTTCCGGAGGTAATCTATTGCCAAATTGCGGGCGATCGCGAATAGCCATGGATCAAACCGCTGCCGCCCGTTGTACTGGCTGCCCCGTTGCAGCACGCGAATCCAGGTCTCCTGCGCAAGGTCCTCCGCATACTCTCGCCTCCCGGTGAGGTATAGCAGGTAGCGCACCAGTCGATGCTGATAGCGCTCCACCAGGTCTGCAAGAAGCTCCATATCCCTCTCACGTAAGCCTCGCGCAATCTTTGCCGTTTCGGTTTCGGCTGTCGTATTCAATGTCATGGGAAGAGCCGACATATATCCTGTATACGATCAAACCCCGGCGGATTACTCAACTTTTGACCGAAAAATCACGCTAAGATTTGCCTCGGACGGATATCGGATCAATGGGCGGCAAGGGCCTGACATGTACCTGTCTCTTATACACATC